>NZ_JAVBNS010000178.1:0-5283 GCF_031551385.1 Anaerosporobacter sp. | reverse complement strand
GTAATAAAGCAGTTTCGCCTAACAAAACGAGAGGCAACGATTCTAAAAAAACAGGCAGAAGAACGAAAGGTATCGGAGTCAGTGTATTTGCGCTTGTTGCTTAGTCAGAAACCAAATGATTACCCTGAAATCCGGCAGCTTTTGAAAGAACTTATCAATGAGGTCAATGCCATTGGTAATAACATTAACCAGATTACCAAAAATCACAACTCTATGCTGTATTCTGAATCGGACAGAGAGTTGCTGTTTGCTTATATGAAGAAACTTAATCTTCAGGTAAAAGAGGTGAGAACTAAGATTGGCAATTAGTAAAATACTTTACATAGGGGATTGTGGCGCTGGTTATTCTGGAAAGCATTTAAGGCAGGCGATTGACTATATCATGGCTCGAGAAAAGACTGGCGGAGAAAGGTGGATTGGTACGCTTAACTGCCAGCAGGAAAATATCTATGAACAAATGCGTAGTACAAAAGTGCAATTTGGAAAGACGGATCAAAGACAGGGGTATCATTTGATGATATCGTTTGTTGAGGGGGAAGTGGATGCAGAAACGGCTTTTGATGTAATTGGAAGATTTACCAAAGAATATTTGGGAAAGGATTTTGAAGCGGTTTATTCGGTTCATGACAATACGGATCATATTCATGGACATATTGTATTCAATAGTGTTAGCTTTCGTACAGGAATCAAATACAGATATAAAAAGGGGGATTGGGCAAAATATATTCAACCTATAACGAATCGGCTCTGTGAAGAATATGGCTTGTCTACGATTGATATCTCGGAGGATAGAGTAAAGACATCCGAGAATTATCATGAATGGAATGATTTTCGGAATGGCAAGTTCGTCTGGGCTGATATGATAAAACGTGATTTGGATGCCTGTATTATGCAGGCACCGACCTATGATTCGTTTCTTTCGCTGCTATCAGAGATGGGGTATGAGATAAAACAAGGAAAATATTTAGCGATTAAGCCCATGGGGCTTACCCGTTATAAGCGATGTAAAAGCCTTGGAGCAAATTATACGGAGGAACGAATTAGGGAACGTATTTTGACAGAAAATTTGTCAGATATACTTGTGACGAAACAAAAGGATATGCCACAGATTGTTCGATGCAGGATAAAAAGGTATCATCGGGCAAAGCTATCAGGGCTTCAAAAAAGATACTTTTCAAAACTTTATCGAATGGGTCAGTTGAAGAAACGTCCATATAGTCAGGCATATAAATACCGGAACGAGATAAGAAAAATGCAACAATTGCAAGAAGAATACCTTTTTCTATCAAGGTATGAAATTTCCAATGGAACAGAGTTGGCAGTCTTATCTGAGAATATGACAGTAAAAAAGAAGGAGGTACAAAAAGAGAAGAGCAAAATATATAAAGAGCGTGCCGGTTTCAAGCCCTTGTTTGATATTATGGAAGAGATGATTGAGCTAAAATACTGTGAAAACTGCTATCAGAAGGGGGAGGCATTATTTGCAGAGGAGCATGAACGTTTTTTGATATTAAGTGGCAAACTATTGAATGAAGGATATACAATTGGGCAACTGCAAAAGTTAAAGGAGCATTATCGAAATGAAGTTACCATAATATATCAAAAAGAAAAATTTGTAGTACGAGAAGAGCGAACTGCTAAACGGCTATTAATGGGATTTCAAACCACTGAAACTGTACAAGAAAAAGAAAACCAATATTCAAGAGAGGAGCCGAATAAAAGTAAGAACAAGAAAATTTGATACTTAATATAACAAAATTGAGCACTATATTTTGATATGTTTATCTGATATAATTGGTTTAAATTTTGAAATCAAAATATCAGCAGGATTTGAATGATTTTAGATTACTTCACCTGAAAGCCTACTAATCAAGGTATCTTCAACAGAGCCAGGAGGGTATTGAGTTGAATAAGACAAACTATTCGGATATTTTAAAGGAATTGGTAAGATCTGCAGAGGAAGGCGACGCAGTAGCCCAGAATAATTTAGGAATATGTTATTTTTCTGGTGATACAGTTGAACAGAATTATGAAAAAGCGGCAATATGGTTTGGCAAAGCTGCAGAGCAGGGTTATGCAGAGGCTCAAGGAAACATAGGTGCTTGTTATTATCATGGCAATGGGGTTGCTCAAGATTATTCTCAAGCTGTAAAATGGTTTGAAAAAGCTTCAGAGCAAGGCGATATTGAATCTTTAAATGAATTGGCATCATGCTATTATTATGGAGATGGAGTTGAGGAGGATTTAACACAAGCTATGAAATTATTTGCTAAAGCTGCTGAGCAAGGTCATGTGGGAGCTCAATATAATTTGGGTGAGTGTTATTATTATGGCTATGGTGTTGAGGAAGATTATTTGAAAGCTGTGAAGTGGTATAGGGTGGCAGCAGAGCACGGAAGTGCAGAAGCACAATATAGGATGGGAGTCTGCTATGATTTTGCTATTGGTATTGAACAGGATCAAGAACAAGCTGTGATGTGGTATACAAAATCTGCTGAGCAAGGATATGCTCTCGCCCAAAACAATTTAGGAGCCTGCTATAATATGGGTATAGGTATCGGTAAAGATTACATGCAAGCTGTAAAATGGTTCATTAAATCAGTAGAACAAGATAATACACAAGCGCAATATAATTTAGGCTGCTGCTATTATGATGGAAATGGTATTGAACAGAATTACGAGCAAGCCTATTGCTTGTTTGTCACTGCCGCCGAAAAGGGATATGTTCATGCATATGTGAATTTGGGGAATTGTTATTTAAAAGGTCAGGGTGTCAAGATAAATTATGCACATGCCATAGAATGGTATAGAAAAGCGGCAGAGCAAGGTGATGCGGAGGGTCAATGTAATTTAGGTGTATGTTATTATAATGGCACTGGTGTTAAACAAGATTATAAACAGGCTGTGGAGTTATTCAAAATGGCTGAAAGTCAAGGTCTTGACGATGCACAGTACCGATTAGGTATTTGTTATTCGAATGGTGAGGGTGTTGAACAAGATTATAAGCAGGCAGTAAGGTTGTTACGCATAGCTGCGGCACACGGTAATGCTCTTGCATCTGATGCCCTAGATGGAATAACCAAATTGCATGAGGCAGAAAGGAGAGATCGCATGTCGCATCGCACAGAGGTCTTTATCAGTTATACGCATTCTGACAAAAAATATCTTAATGAACTGAACATGTTTCTCAAATCGCTTACATTAGATCAAGGCATAAAGATATGGTATGACCAGATGATTAAAACTGGTGACGAGTGGAAAAAAGAAATTCGGGAACATATGTCAATAGCCAGAGCTGCGATACTCATGGTATCACAGGCCTTTCTTGTATCGGAATTTGTTCGTAATGAAGAATTACCTGAACTTTTACAAGCGGCTATAGATGAAGAAGCAACTATTATGTGGATTCCAGTTGGTGTTTCAAGGGTTAGTGATACTCGTATAAAGGGTAAGGGCAACAATGAAATTTGCATTGCTGATTATCAAGCAGTAGGGGGTTCCATAAAACCATTGCAAAGTATGAAAAAAAATGAGCGAGATGAAATATATAATAAGCTTTGTGAGGATATAAAAAAATGTTTTGGTGATTAATTAGTTGTGTTAATCGAGAGATGTGTGGCTAAGGCTGAAAAGAATGTAGCTATCACAATATAGTAAGAAATCATGCTTATTATGTAAATAGAACATATTATGAGGAGGATATATTGAAGAAACCTAAGAAATCAAATCCGGTTGATTTGAAAAAGCTTACAGAACAGAAAACGGATTGTACAACGAAAAAAAAAGTTATTAAACCTAAGCAAACATTGCTTCAGCTAATCTTTAAAATTATGTTTGCACCAATTAGAATAACTCTTGATAATGTAGAGTCTATTTTGGATGCCAATTTTACAAGTATTTTTCACATTCTTTTTGAAGGTGCAAAGTTAACAGCCTTTGATATAGATAGCATAGAAAAAACAAGAGAAGCCTACATAAATAGAATAAGTAAATTAGGAACTCAGATGGAAAAAATAAAAATGCGTTTTCGATGGATTTTATTTTTCTCAATACTTTTTTTTATAGGCGGAGTTATTTTATTAACGGTAACGGTTATTAAGTATTTTTCAAACATGACTCATTTTAACTTTTTTGGCGATTTTTTTATAAGCTCATGTATATTCTTTTTTATTAGCATCATACTGTTTGTTTATTATTCGTTTGATTATTCAAGAATAAAATTTGTTTTTCTGGATCTTATTGAAAATTTAAAAGATGAATTGGAACTTCTGGAAGTGGATGAATTAGACAATGTGAAACGAGCAGAAAAGTTATTTAATATAAATCAAAAAGAATTAAAGAGGTATTATGATTTAAATATTAAGCATTTAAAGTCCGTTTTTCCATTAGGCATTGTCATTATTTTCGTAGGAATAGGGATAATAATTGGAACTTTGCTTTTTTTCAAGAATGCAGATAGTAAAACACTTGAATTAGCAATTGGCTGCATTAGTGGTATGCTTGTTAATTTTATTGGGGCAATGTTTATAAAAATATATGTAGAAACAGTGAATTCATCTACAAAGTTTCACGAAAAGTTAATATATACAAATAGTATGTTATTTTCAAATGTATTAATAGCAAAAGTTAAGGATGATTCTGCTAGAGATGTTGCATTCACTGAAATTGCTAAGATCATTACGCAACACAAGTTTGAGTAATAATGTAAATGTTTTATTCATGCAGATATTTTGAATCTTATATTATGGACATATTTTTGGCGTGGACAACTTGATGATGAATGTACAGTAGATATAAAAAGAAAAGAAGAATTAATTGGCAGCTTTAATAGCTGCCTTTTTTGTTTGGAGAAAGAAGGGTAAATTATATGCAAGAAAGAAATCCAATTAGCAGTATGGATTTAAAAACGTGTATCAGCAATATGCGGAAAAATCCAAGATTTACAGATGAAATTATCCAGCTAGTCCAGGAAGATTTAGCTTTTGGACTGACAAAGGAAGAAACGGAGGAATATACAGAACGGAAATATGATATCAAACAAATGCAGGTCTATTCCCAATGCTTAAGAAAAGGGATTGAAAAAGAGGATAGAGCCATTATTACCTCGGAAGGACTTACCGGAGAGCAGATGGCGATTGCGCTGGAGTTTTATGAAAAGGGCATTGACCTTGATACCATAAAAAAGGTCATATCTGAAAAAGAAAATACAGCCTTCGTAATGCGAAAGTTATTCCAAAATATACTTACAAAAATGCAGGCAACCGGAAATGCTTTAGGAGAAGA
>NZ_JAVBNS010000133.1:0-26807 GCF_031551385.1 Anaerosporobacter sp. | reverse complement strand
GAAATGGAAGAAGCATTTACTAAAGATATGGCTGTACTCGATGAAAGTGGGAATCCATTGTATGTTGATAATGAAAGTGACAGACAACAGACGATTGAAGAAGAAATTGCAAGTACAGCAAATGCAATGGAATTTCCTAATGATGATAACATTGTCGATGGTAAAATAGTTGATGAACCAAATGAGGCTACTAACAAGAAGGATAAGGATACAAGTGAGGAGCCTGATTGGATAAACCAGTAATAAAAAACTAGTTAGTTAAATTGAAAGAGGGTGATTATTATATGGTGTTAAAAGTTATCAGCAGTGGAAGTAAAGGGAATGGTTACATCTTAGAAAACGACAATGAAGCTTTATTACTTGAATGTGGTTGCAATTTCAAGTCGGTGAATGAAGCAATAAATTTCAATGTTAGTAAGATAAGTGGTTGTTTGATTACTCACGAACACCTTGATTGACCACTCAAAATACACTGGAGAATACATAAAACGAGGAATAACAGTTTATTCAGCTTTTCAAACTCAACATGCAGTTGAAACGATTACTGGAGAGCGTACAAAAGTCATAGAACCTTTGAAAGCCATTAAGGTTGGCAACTTTATAGTTACACCCTTTAATGTGCCGCATGACAAGGATATAGAGTGTTATGGCTATCTAATAAAGCATGAGGATATTGGAACGTTGTTATTTGTAACAGACCTGCTATATATCCCATACACATTTAAAAGCAAGAAACTCAATACAATCATGATTGAGTGTAATCATATCACGGAACTAATTGATCAGAGCTACAACAACTCATTACGAAATCGTGTTGTTCAAACGCATATGAATCTTGAAACTTGTAAACAGGCTATAGAAGCTAATAAGACAAGCTGTCTTTCAAATGTGATTCTGCTCCATTTGTCGGATAGCAATTCGAATGAGAAAACGATGGTTGCAGAGGTTCAAGAGGTCTGTGGTGATGGGGTGAATGTTGTTGCAGCAAATAAGGGATTGAACATCGATTTGAATGTTTGTTCATTCTGAAGTAGGGAGTTTTGGAAATTTATATAGGAGGATTAGGAACATGAACAAGTCAATGTTAATTGGAAGAGCAACAAGAGATCCAGAAGTGCGTTACTCACAAGGCGAAAATTCAATGGCTATTGCAAGAGTAACGATGGCGGTTGATAGAAAATTCAAAAGAGATGGAGAACAGACAGCTGATTTTATCAATTTGCTAGCATTTGGTAAGATAGCAGAATTAATTGAAAAGTATATCTCTCAAGGAAATAAATTCGGTGTTGTAGGACATATCCAAACTGGAAACTACACAAATAAAGAGGGTCAGAAAGTTTATACAACTGAGGTTGTAATTGATGAATTAGATTTTCTTGAAAGTAGAAAAGATGGGGAATCTTCTAATCAAGGTGGTGGCAGACCAAGTCCAAGCCAAGCAGTTGGCGATGGTTTTATGAATATCCCAGATGGTTTAGATGAAGAATTGCCATTTAATTAAGACTTGAGAAGAAATTAGACAAGAAAAAGCCTACTAGCAACAGCAGACTCTTTAATTCTATGTATTATTTATTGCACATTATTTTGACAACAGCAGAAGCAAATAAAACACATATATAGTAATTCCAATTGCGGTAAGTACTGTGAAAAATGAAAGCATAGATTTAATTGATTTTAAAAATGATGTTTGTTTAGCTTGCAAGATAAGTCTTATTTCATCATCTTCAATATTATTTGTGATAACTTTTCTAATTACATTATTTTGGTCACGAATAACAATATCATTCTCATATATTTGCTCGTTGTTGTCATATGAAATTTGATAAATGTCCAGTTTTAATAATTCTTTTACTAATATGCTATTTTTCAATATATGATTCCCCCTATTGTAAGACATTATATATTTGTTGGCGCTAAATGTCAATTATTGAATGATAGTGACGATAGAAAATGCACTTGAGATTATGACTAAACTAAAAGTTATCACTCAAGGGGTGTTACGGCACTCCTTGAAAAACAGAAATAGGAGCGTGATATATTGATTATCCTTGAAGATAAAGGACAGACACTAGGGAAGCACATTGTCAAAAACGATTGGTTTAAGGGACAAGGAATTGAAGTTATGAGAGTTCCATTGCCAGTTGGAGATTATGTGCTAATGAACGAAAGAACGCAAGATGTTATCAATAGAAAATCTAAAAGAAATACTGACTTAAAGAAAATGGACTTTTTGGGTACATACACAATATCAGTAGATACCAAGAAGGATTTAGCTGAAATATACAATAATCTTGTAGGTAAGTCACATGCACGATTCCGTGACGAATGCATTTTGGCTCAAAATAACGGAATCCAACTAATAATCCTATGTGAGCATAGTAACCATATCAAGACTATAGATGATGTGCGTTCATGGGGTAATCCACGGATTAAAGCGTGGGAGAAAGAAATTAAGAAGTTGGCAGGGTTTGACCCCAAATATGAGGTTGGTTCGGCTATTAATTATCTAAAGCAAAATAAAATTAAATTTAAGAAGAGTCCTATGACAGGAAATCAAATTGCTGACATTATGGAAACCATGACTGAAAAATATGGAGTTAAGTGGCTCTTTTGTGATAAGGCTCATACAGGGAAGATGATTGTTGAGATACTTTCACGGGAGGTGTGAAGATGAGATTAATTGATACTGATAAGTTTGAGAAATATTTACTTGAAAAATTCGGACCAAGTCAAGATTCAACAGTATTGTTTTTATATGGATTAATAGCCGAACAACCTACGGTTGAACAAGACAACTGGATTTCATGTAGCGAGAGACTTCCTAGCAATAAACAACAAGTTATCGTTTGCGACAATATAGCGACTTGGGTTTGCAATTTTGAAGAAGAGCATGGATTTTGTACACCATACTTTGGTGGAACTTTCAATTACAGAATTTACGAACACGTTATCGCATGGCAACCACTCCCTGAACCGTACAAAGGAGTTGGTTCCAAATGACAAAGGAAGAAATCAAGCGAACCATTCCCATGAGAGAAGTGCTATCAAGATATGGAATAACAGTTAATTCAAGAGGATTTTGCAGATGCCCCTTCCATGAAGAGAAAACCTCATCAATGAAAGTTTGGAATGACCATGTATATTGTTTTGGTCAATGCCATGAACGATTAGATCAGATTGATTTCGTTCAGAGAATGGAGAATTGCGACTTCAAGGAAGCATTTGCAATTCTTGGAGGAACAACAGGAGAACTCACGGAAGAGCAAAAGAGAAGTATAGCACAAGCACGTAGAAGGGCTAAATTGGAGCAAGAAAAAGAAGAGTTGAAGAAACATAAGCATAGCAATTTAGCATGTCTAATATCGGCTTGTAGGAAAATTATTCTTGAAGAAGAACCTTATTCTGATTATTGGTGTTTTGCGCAGAACAAGTTGGTTTATGCGATTGGTAGGTGGGAAGATGAAGTGATGAAAAAATAGGTGTGGAGGGTAAATGATTTTATTTTAGAATCTACTGACAAGAGGTGAAGGCATTGGAGGAAATACAAACACTAACACAAGAAAAAATACTAAGCAAGGAGCTTTTATCTGAGATATTTTCGATTAGTGATGAACTGGACAGAGAATTGTCCATATCTCGCTTATCTGCACGAGCAAAGCAGTTAAGCATCAAGAAGGAATTTGACAAGTTAATCAACATCTTCAAGAAAACACAATTAGATAATATCAATCAAGCATACAATGCAAATTACACAGACTTTTCTAATGAGCATGGCATAAATCTTCGATGTGGAAATTGGATTGCGAATGAGAATGGTATTACAGGATTCAATGCGATTGGACTTGAAGTATTAGCTTGCTATCACCCAATTCTCATAACTAAGAAATTTCTTAATGTTGAAAGTGGAGTAGAAAAAATTCAGCTTAGTTTTCTTGGTCCAAGAGGGTGGCAAGACTTGATTGTTGAGAAAGAAACGATATCAAGTGCTAGTAAAATTGTCTCACTAAGTAAGTATGGTGTTTCGGTAACTTCTGAAACTGCTAGATATCTTGTCAATTATTTATCTGAGATTGATTTCGCAAATAGAGATTTGATTCCAATTCAACAATCAACAACAAAACTAGGCTGGATTAATGATAATTTTGTTCCTTACTATGGAAACATTGAGTTTGATGGGGCAAATGATTTTAGAAATTTAGTTGATTGTATTACGGATTATGGTGATTATGAAAAATGGTTAGGCATAGTAAAAAGAGCAAGAGCGAAGAAAAGAATTGAAGTATTAGTTTATATTGCGGCATCTCTTGCGAGTGTCTTAATTAAGCCATTAGGGGCATTACCATTCATTGTGAACTTATGGGGAGATACAGGAAAGGGGAAAACGGTTGCCCTTATGGTTGCTGCAAGTATTTGGGGCAAACCCGAAGTTGGAGCATATATCACGGATCCTGATGCATCAAGGACGGCACTAGAAGTAAGAGATGGAATACTTAATAATCTCCCTTTAATGCTAGATGATTTGTCAAAGATTCAAGATAAGGAAGGTAATAAATTTTCTGAAATTATATACATGCTTACGAACGGAAAAGGTCGTGACCGTTCTAATCAAAAGTTAACACTCAATGAACAGCATACATGGAAAAACGCAATTCTTACAGGTCTAGAAAGACCACTGGTTGATGAAAACATGAAAGGTGGAGCGATTAACCGTATCATTGATGTTGAAATGGAAGATGGACAAATATTTAATACAGAAGAAGGAAGAGAGACCGCAAATATACTTAGAAGTAATTATGGGTTCGCAGGAAAGGTATTTATAGATGAAATTCAAAAAATTGGTTTTGATAGAATAGAAGAATTTCAACAGTGGTATCAGCAGAAATTACTTGAAATAAATGCAAAGGCTGGAATTAAAAATGAAGACAAACAAGTAATATCTATGTCAATTTTGCTTACTGCAGATTTTTTAGCAGAAAAGTTAATTTTTAAAGATGGAATAAAACTAGATATAAATAGTTGTGCGGCAATGTTAAAAGATAAGTCTGAAATATCGGAACACACAAGGGCGTATCAAAAAATACTTGATGAAGTCCAAGTAAATATTAATAAATTTGTTCCAAGTGACGATAGGGGCAATTTCAAGGGTGAGGTATGGGGGAAGAAAGAAAATGGATATGTATATATTATTGGCATAGTGTTTCGCTCTTTAAGTGAAAAACATAACTTTTCGCCAAAGGCATTTACACAATGGGGGGAACGTAACGGTTTAGTTATAGGCACAGGCAAAGGAAAAAGCATTGCAGGGAAGACACATAGATGCTATGTTATTAAACTTCCTGATGATGAAGAGGAAAAGATGGAAACAGATGAGCATGGGTTTGTAAAAATAGATGAATTTAAGCAAGAAGAACTTCCATTTAATTAGAGGTATCAATTATGCAAAGACAAAACAATCCAACGGCAGAAGATGTTAAGGGCATCTTCTGTGATGTATATAAATTTTATTTGAAGTACAAAGATTCTAAGAATGATGAAGAATTTCAAGCATTAGTAAATGAATCGCATGAGTTGTATAAGAAATATAATTTTGATTTATGCAAAAATATGTTGTTAGAGGTAACAGAGGTTATTGATAATAATGTAAAGGAAACGAATTCCCATGAAGAGTAGCTAGCTGAAGGATAGATTAAAGGAGAGCGCGGCATGAGTTTTATAGCAAGACAACCAAACGGTTTATTGTGTAGACATTCGACGGTTACGGGTTGCATTACAGATTACAACATGACAGAAGAAGACTATATTAATCTATGTATGGAGAAAGCCAAAGAAGAAGCCAAAGAGGTTTTAATGAATTATGTTAGAGACATACAAGCTATTAAAGATTATTTTCTACCACATAATATGACAGAGCAAGACTTTGAAATAATACTTAAGGAAATGAAGAATCCATCTGATATATGTAAACACGAGACAACCTAAATGGATAGGTTAGGAGGTAGAGGAATGAGTTGGACATGGAATAAAACAAATGGCGATTGGTGGAGCAATGCTCTTTTTGAAACAAGAGGGGAAGCGATAGAAGAAGCTAAAGGGTGTGGAGAAAAAGACTTTTATGTAGGGGAATGTGAGCTTATACCTCTTAGAACAGATGTAGACCCAGATAGAATAATGGAAGAACTTGACGAGGCATATAGTAATGATTCTGGTTGTGATGATTATATCTATGAAGAAGTATCTAAAGAAAACATACAATGGTTTGCTGAAAAGTTATCAGAATTAGTGGAAGAGTTTCACGAGAAAGCAGAAATTAAATCTCATTGTTTTAAGGTGATATCAGAAGAACATATTGTTTTGTAAAGATAGGGTATTAGCAAATTAAGCAAAGGTTGATGGAGCAGGAGCGATTGAGAAAGGTGTGAAAATATGAAATTAGAAGATAGGATTATTGGTTTCGAACATTATCAAAAGAGATTTGATGAGTGGGAAGCAACAGAACAAATCATTGATGAAAATAAAGCGTTCTGGATGCTAAGAAAACCAGATAGTCAATATCAAAAAGTCTGTTTGTATAGAGATAGTTGCAATATGTTTGTTTATGGTGATTATGGTCAATTTTCTTTTGACAGCATGACTTGGACAGGTAGTGTACATAACCTTGAATACGATAATATCGGATACCAGATGGAAAAGTTGTGTAGTGATAGCAAAAAAGCATTGTATGCTTTTGATGATAGTGAGTGCGAGAAGGATATTGTTAAATGGTTTAAAGATAGGCTAGAGGAAAGATATGATGTAGAAGAAGAAAATATAGAAAAAATAATAGATTTTGTTGATAAAAATGGATCGGATAGTTTTTACATTCGTGATTTTATTGAAGAAAATAGCTTTGGAGAGTATGAAATTGAAAGTCTACTTGAATTCGTGGGTGAATGTTATAAAAATGCAGATGAATATGAATGGATAGCCTTTCTTAGAAATAATACAGATAAGCTTCAAGAATTTGAAGAAGCCTATGAATCTTCGTTGTGGAATGCAGGAAAAAGTATTAGTCAAAGTTACTTTATATGTATGTATGCATTGAAAGTATGTGGAGAAAAATTAAAACAGAAAAAAGATAGTTGAAAAAGGCAATTGGAAAGGAATGAATAGATTGGTAAGTGAATGAAAGGTTTGGTGAAGCTATAAATGAAACCTATATTATTTAATACACAGATGGTACAAGCAATCCTAGAAGGAAGAAAGACTTGTACCAGAAGATTAATCAAATATAAATACTCAAACACGGAAATGAAGATTAGAACTGACAAGTATGGAACTAGACTAATAGAGATACAGAAAGATATTGAAGGAGTAACACATGGTAGGAATGATGATGGTTCTACTTGGAATAAATTACTTGGATATATCGAACCAAAGCCGAAGTACAAAGTAGGAGATGTTCTTTATGTACGTGAGACGTTTTGTCCTAACTATTTTGATGAAAGTATTGCAAGATGTCGTAATGGCAATAAGAACGCTTATAAAGCCGATTACAATAAAAAAATAGTTGGTGATGTAGTACCTGAACCGAAGTGGAAACCATCTATACATATGCCAAAGGAAGCAGCAAGGATATTCTTAAAAGTAACAAGTGTTCGTTATGAAAGATTACAAGATATCACAGAGGAAGAAATAGAAAATGAAGGTTGTGAGTATAAATGTCCTTACGAGCACAGGGTGTATATGCGAGATTATGAAAGCATGTGCTATGTAGAAGGAGATTGCCATAACACAATTTGTCATTGCGATATGAGTTATGAAGAAGAGTTTGCTATGATATGGGATTCAACAGTAGATAAAAAGCAACTAGAAAAGTATGGTTGGAACGCAAATCCGTGGGTATGGGTGTATGAGTTTGAAAGGATTGGTGATTCAAATGGAACGAGTTCTAAAGTATCCAGGTAGTAAGTGGAATTTAGTACCTCATATCCTACCGATGATACCAAAGCATCATACATACCTTGAGCCATACTTTGGTAGCGGAGCTATTCTGTTCTCTAAAGAGCCAAGCGACATTGAGATGATAAACGACTTAGATGGCAACGTTGTAAATCTGTTTAATTGTATTAGGGAAGACCCTGAACGTTTGGCTAGAATGGTGTTAGCTACTCCATTTAGTCGAGAAGTGTATGATGAAACATATGAGACACAGCATGACGAAGCATTCGAAAAGGCTTTGCAGTTTCTTACAAAGTGTTGGCAAGGTTATGGCTTCCGTACTAATGGGAGTAAGGTTGGCTGGAAGAACGATGTACAGGGCCGAGAGAGCATGTATGCTTTATGGGATTGGTACAAGCTACCAGATAAAATACTTCAAATTGCAGAACGGCTACGGAAAGTGCAGATTGAAAACAGACCAGCACTAGAAGTTATGAAACGATTTGATTATGAGAATGTATTTATGTATCTTGATCCACCTTATGTTTTGGATACAAGAACAGGAGAACAGTATTTGTATGAGATGTCAGATGAAGAACATGAAGAGTTATTGATATTTTCTGTAGAATCTAAGGCTAAGATAATGATAAGTGGATATGAATCGGATTTGTATAACGAATATTTGAAAGGCTGGAACAAGGAACAGTTTAACTCTTGTGCGGAGATGGGAGCTAAAAGGATAGAAACGGTTTGGTACAACTATGAGAAGGTTGGGTATAAGCAGTTGAGTTTGTTTTGAGAATAATAGATTAGTGGAGGGATAAAAATATGACAGTTGAAATGATTGATTATGATAGTGAACCAGTGCCAAAAGAGTTGTGTTCGATAGATAGACACGGTGGAGCTGATGATTTTCATGGCTGCGGAGCGTGCTTTGAGAGCGAAAATCCTTTGTCCTGTGAAGAGTGTGTAATAAACAAAATATTTAAACACTATGCAGAACTTACAGGACAAAGGATGAAAAGACAATTTCCTGTATTATTTTCTACACCAAAGAAAAAAAGTGATGCAATTCCATGGGAAGTAATAGCTCCACATGAGGAACAAGCACACATAAATCACGGCCAATCGTTAGAACGTTTAGCAGAACGTGGTGGATTGTCTTATCGTGAAATGTATGCAGTGCTTAGAAATAAAAAGTTTGATTATGAAAATGGAAATAAGTATTCCGACATTCAATATGAGCTTGAGGTATTGAGAATAATAAAGAGCTTTTATCTAGTGAATTAGGAGTTTAAAGGAATCGATTTCGACCCCTTTAGAGAAAGATAATTAAAACGTATAGAGGAGTGAGAGTATGGAAAATTATAATCTAAATATTTTTGACGGGATACACAAAGTGAAAGTGACATTGCAACAATTTGATTATGCAGGGCATATATTTCAAAATATACACGGCAATTGTTTTGGACGTGATATCCTTAGTTTCGATTTTGAATCCTCAGAAGGAGAGGAAGAGAATGATTGTGACTTAGCATATGATGAAAACTATGACTTATTTTCTGTTGTTTTGAAAAATGAAAGCGGGGACAAGTTTGAATTTGAAGGAGATGCAAGCGAACTTAACGATATGATTGTAGCAATTGAAATAGTGGATTATGTAAAGGAATAAACGCTAATTTAAGGAAAGGAGGTCGAAGCTCCTGCAGGGCAAAGTGTACACGGCTTCTTTCTAAGAAAATGGCAAAGACAAATATTATAGTACCAGAAGGGGTACAGACGGATTATACAAGTGTAATTGTAAGCTACAGCAATGGAATAGATAGTACTGGTGCACTTTATTGGACACTAAAGGAATTTGACAAGAGAAAGATATTTCTGTTATATTGCGATACTGGATTTGAGTACCCAGAAAATATACAAATGTTTTACCGAACGGCAGCATTTATTGGAGTAACTCCCATTTTACTTGAACACCCAAAAGGATTCCTAGGACTATTGTTAGAGGAAAGACTTAAATGGCCAGACATGAAAAACCGTTGGTGCACTGCATATTTAAAAACTGGTATTACTGACAAATGGATTAGAAACAACAGGCATATCTTGGGTAATAGATGTCTCTTTGTATCTGGAGAACGTAGGGACGAAAGTAGGAGTAGAGCGAAATTACCAGAGATAGAGTATCACGGCACGACATTAAAGACAAAACGCGTTGCAGACTTTACTTGCCATTGGTATCGTCCTTGTCTGGATTACGAGAAAGGCAAGATGTTTGAACAAGGCAGGGCTTTAAAGCTAGAGCCACACTTCTGTTATGAATATCTGAATCGGTGCAGTTGCATGGGCTGTATGTTCATGAGTGACCAACACGCAATCGAGAACATGAAAAGATATCCTGAACAAATGAGAGAATATGTTGATGCAGAAATTAAGCTGTCTCACACGTGGAAGAATAAGAAGGGGTTGGCAGATATTTGGAATGAATGTATGGATATAGATGATGTTGAGTAAGTAGGAAAGGAGTAAGAGGTTTGGTCGACCAATAAAATGCATTTTACTCTAAGTACAGATAATGAGAGAATTGATAATTGATTGTTTTGCTGGTGGTGGCGGTGCAAGTGTAGGAATAGAAATGGCACTTGGAAGGCAAGTTGATATTGCTATTAACCATGACCCATTAGCAATAAAGATGCATGAGATGAATCACCCAAATACATATCATTACACAGAAGATATCATGAAGGTAAGTATCAAAAATCAAATAAAGCAAGATGATATCGTAAAACTTATGTGGGCATCACCAGATTGTACACAACATAGTAGGGCTAAAGGAGGGAAACCAGTTGAAAAAGGTTTAAGGATACTTCCCTATGGTGTTCGCAGATTATGTGTACAAATACTTAATATAACAGGTAATCTACCAGAAGTAATAATTATGGAGAATGTTGCAGAAATACAAGACTGGGGACCACTTGACGAAAATAACAAGCCAATAAAAGAAAGAAAAGGTGAGGATTACAAGAAGTTCATTAATTCCATGAAATCGCTAGGCTATGAATTTGATAGTAGAGAGCTTGTTGCTGCTGATTATGGAGTTCCGACAACAAGGAGGAGATGGTTTGGTATATTTAGATGTGACAGCAAACCTATTGTATGGCCAGAAGCGACACATAGTAAATGTGGAGTTAACGGATTACAAGAATGGATTCCGGTAAGCAAGAATATTGATTTTACAGACTTGGGTAAATCAATATTTGAACGAAAGAAACCATTAGCAGAGAAAACTCAAATCAGAATTGCAAATGGTATAAAGAAATTTATTATCAATAATCCTAAGCCGTTTATTGTTCCTAAGAAGGAGTCTATGGCATTTTTAATACAGTATCATTCAGAAAGCAGAAAAGGCGATGTAAGAGGACAGAATCTTGATGAACCACTCCAAACGATTGATACAAGTAATAGGTATGGACTCGTTACAGCTTTTATAACAAAGTTCTATAAGTCGGGAACAGGGCAAAGGTGTGATGAACCACTTCATACAATAACTACTTCGCCCGGACACTTTGGGTTAGTAAGTGCGTTTTTAATAAAATACTATGGTAGTGAAACTGATGGACATTCCATAAAAATGCCACTGGATACAATAGTGACAAAGGATAGGTTTGGACTTGTTAACGTTGTATTTGATATTGCAGGAGAAAAATACATAATAAAAGATATTTTTCTAAGAATGCTAAAGCCAGAAGAAAGCAAGCTAGCGCAAGGATTTCCTAAAGATTATATAATTAATCACTATAAAGATTGGTCGTTAGTTCCAGTACAAGAGCAAACTAAGAGAATAGGAAATAGTGTTTGTCCAGGAATAGCAAAAGTTTTGGTAGAATCGAATGTGCCTTATTTAAAGAAGGGTGAAAGGAAACCGAATATAAGTATTAATCATGACGAAGCGCAACTAAGATTTGCTTAGTCAGCAGTGGGACTTGAACCTACACAGAAAGTAGAAAAACCAAAAAATGGGGATAACTTTGTGGAATTGTGGATAAATTTGGAATACGAACAGGAAGTTATCCCCATGAGAGAAAAGAGGGAGATATGAAACCTTATTGTGGATTACCATACAGGAAGCTAAGTAAGATGGAGTTTAGAAAAGTTATGTTGAAACTACAAGAAATAAAGAACTAATGTTTATAATTTAGCGAGAGTAACGGGGGAGGAGATTGCGATGAAGCAGGTAAATATTGATGAATCAATTATCAAAGTCCTATATGCAATGCAAAGCGTAATAGGTCAAAATGAATTAGAAATATTAAAAGCAACTCTTTATGCGCAGCTTGGAAGATTGCATGTATTCGAAGAAGAAACAGCACTTTCAACTGCGATGGACGATAATAATAACATCATAAATCTCTTCATCGCTACTCTTTCAATAGAGGGGAGAACGAATAGTACAATCAAAGCATACGCGCAAGAATACAAAATGTTCTTTTCGTTAGTAGATAAAAACATAAGAGACGTAACTACAAATGACATTAGAATGTACCTTGCACATTGCAAGACAACAAGGAAGAATAGCGATGTAACTCTCAATAACAGAATTAGAAATCTAAAGAGTTTGTTTGCGTGGTTGACCACGGAAGATTACATAGACAAAGATCCTCTTAGAAAGATTAACGTAATTAAAACGGAAACAAGAATTAAAGAGACAATTTCAGAGGAACAGGAAGAAATTGTACGATGTGCATGTGACAGAGAGCGAGATACAGCAATAATAAATCTGCTTACTAGTACAGGTATGAGGGTTGGAGAACTTGTGAAGTTGAATAGAAGTGACATTGATCTTGTAAACAAAGAGTGTATTGTCTACGGAAAAGGGAGAAAAGAAAGAACATCATTTTTTGACGGCAGAGCAAAGGTACATCTTGTTAATTATTTGGAAACTAGAGAAGATGATAACGAGGCATTGTTTGTATCTATTAAGAAACCATATAGCAGACTAACTACAGATGCTGTTAGACGCATTGTTAATAGGGTGGCTAATAATTCAAACGAAAATATACACGTTCATCCGCACAAATTTAGAAGAACGATGGCTACGAACATGATTGAAAGGGGTGCGCCAGTAGAGTTTGTGCAAAAAATCTTAGGACACGCGAACATAGAAACAACGTTGAAATGTTACGCTGTTATGAGTAATGCCATAATCAAAGATGCACACAGAAGATATTCATAATTATAGCCTTAAACACATTATTAGGCTTATTTTATATGGATATAAGTCTACATAGAATTATAAATACTGTGATTATATTTAGCAAAAAAAATGAATAAAATTAAATAATTGATATAGTGAGGTATCAGATGGAAAAGTTAAAACCCAGTAACCAAGCATATATAAAGTCAACACTGAACATATGGAAAAGGTTTCTTGAAGAAAATCTGGTAACTAATGATGAATATAATAGGCTAGTTAAAAATACCTATATCGAGTTTGGAGAAAAGGCAGAGTAATCTGCCTTTTTAAATTATTTATTGTTGCTTTTTGCGAATTATATTATAATAATATTATTATATATTATGAACGGAGGATTGCAATGAAGGCAGTATACTATGCAAGAGTTTCTACAGATGAAGAAAGCCAAGTAGATGCACTTAAAAATCAGAAAAAAGAAGCAGAGAATTGTATATTGAATAATGGGTGGAATTTAGTAGATAGGTATGTTGATGAAGGCAGATCTGGAACTACAACTAAAAAACGCGATGAATATAATCGGCTATGTGAGGATATGGCTGCTAATACATTTGATATCATTGTAGTTAAATCTCAAGATAGGCTTATGAGAAATACAAAAGAATGGTATATTTTTGTTGATAAATTAGTCAGTAATAACAAGAAACTATTCTTTTATATTGAAAATAAGTTTTATACACCAGATGATGCTTTGATAACTGGAATAAAAGCTATTTTAGCAGAGGAGTATTCAAGGGAGCTAAGTAAAAAAATTAATAATGCTCATAGAAATAGACAACGCAATGGTAGTAATGTAGTCATTACTTCTGCAACATGGGGATATGACAAGGTAAATAAAGAGATAGTTATTAATGAGGAAGAAGCAAAAATAGTAAGATTAATCTACGAGATGTATGCAAGTGGCTTAGGGAGTAGGTCAATTAGCAAAAATTTAACCAATATGGGAATATACAATCGCAAAGGTGGATATTTTGCAGATGGAGTAATTAGGGATATCGTAAAAAATCCTATTTATAAAGGTACTGTTATTATGAATAAATCTCATTATGACTTCAATTCTAAAAGAACTATTAGAACTGATGAATCGGAATGGATTATTCATGAAAATATAGTTCCTGCTATCGTGTCTAATGAGCTATGGGACAAGGCTAATAAAACTATTAACAGAAACTTGTCAGAGATAGGAGTTGCGAATGATGCTTTCAAGCGACGTATAGGCGTAAATAGAGGGCAATATGACTTATCGGGTAAAATAGTATGCGGAGAGTGTGGAAACGTCTATTGGAGGAAATTTAGACGTATTAAAGCAGGTATTGTAATTGACTGGTCGTGTTCTGAATATATAAGCAAAGGGAGGAGGACAGCTGTTGATAAAAGAAGTTTCACTAAAATAAAGGTCGAAAAACAAAAAGATTGTGGCTGTGATAATATTACTATAAATGAAGAGAAATTATATGATGGAATTAAGGAAATAGCTCAAAACATTTTTAGTGGAGAAAAGGATGAGTATATAAAAAGAGTCCTAAAAATTATGCAAAAATCTATTAATTCAAAGGAAGTCATATTGGATAGTAAAAATATAGATAAAGAAATTGAAAAGATAAAAACACAAAAAGATTTTATATTAGACAAATTATTAGATGGAATAATATCTGATGAAGATTATAAGCGAAAAGATATTTCCCTTGAAAGTAGGTTGTCTGAGTTGAAATCTCAAAAATTACTAATTGAAAGCAGGATGAAGTCATATGCAGATGAGCAAGAAAGAATAAAACTGCTAATAGACAAAATTAGTGACCATGGAACAGAAGATATTAATAAAAATTCAATTATGGAGTATATTGATGAGATAACTGTATATAACGATCATTTAGATGTAAGCATAGGATTGCTAGGAAATATGAGGCTTGATATAGTAGGAGGGCTTAAAAGTAAAAAGTATCTGTATGTAGAGTAAGCTATTTAAGTTGGATTACGTTATTATGAGTATTGCTATTTTGTGTGTAGTAGCAGCGTTGCTGTACCGAGTGTTAGGTTATTTTGAAAAAAGATATAGTGGATAATGTCTGATAGTATTGAAAATTCATTGGTTTTTGATTATGGAAGAAGTAGGACGATGATGCTAGTTAAATGAGATTTGAACTGGCATCATTGGTCTATATGGAGTATTCGTATATACAGTTTAAGGATTGCTTTTAATTTTTGTATTATTTAGAAAAAATAGAAAAAATACTTGAAAATGAAATGCGAAAGTATTATTATATTTCTATAACGCTTCCGTGGCTCAGTTGGTAGAGCAATTGATTCGTAATCAATAGATCGTGGGTTCGAGTCCCATCGGAAGCTATGTGAAATCCCTATATTTTAGGCATTTTGGAATAAGGAAGAAGAAGAAATGGGCGATCGGTGGAGCGCCTTTTTGTGTAAACTAATTTACTGAGGGGGAGAACAATAGTGAAAATTGACCGACTTATTGGAATCTTATCTATATTATTGCAAAGGGATTCTATAACAGCACCAGAATTAGCAGAAAAATTTGAAGTTTCGAGAAGAACAATTAATAGAGATATTGAAGATTTATGCAAAGCAGGTATTCCGATTTCTACAAGACAGGGGGTAAATGGTGGGATTTCTATTATGGCAGGTTATAAAATGGAACATACACTACTAACCACAACAGAAATGCAAGAAATTCTTGCAGGGCTTCGGAGTTTAGATCGTGTAAGTGGAACGAATCGTTATGGACAATTGATGGAAAAATTAAAAGTAGGTTCATCTGATTTCATGGTTGGTAGTCAATCTGTTTTAATTGATTTGTCATCTTGGTACAAGGACTCTCTTGCTCCAAAGATTGAAAAAATAAGAATGGCGATAGAAAATCCATTTTTATTAGAGTTTATCTACTATTCACCTAATGGAGAAAGTGTTCGAAAAATAGAGCCATACTACTTAATTTTTCGTTGGTCAAGCTGGTATGTGTGGGGATATTGTATGTCTAAATGTGATTTCCGATTGTTTAAGTTGAACCGTATGGAAGGCATGAAGATAAGTGAAGAGGTATTTACAAAAAGAACAATTCCAATGCCAGATTTAAGCAACGAGAGGATTTTTCCTGGTGGGATTAAGGTAAAGGTTCTATTTGAATCAAGTTGTAAATGGAGGCTAGTTGAGGAGTTTGGAGCAGATTGCTTTGTGGAGCAGGAGGACGGTAGACTACGGTTTTATGCAGATTATACGAATAAAAATAATCTGATTAGTTGGTTGCTTACATTTGGAGAGCAAGCAGAACTTCTTGAACCAAAATATATTCGGCAGGAGATGGCAGAAACGGCAAAAAAGATGAGCGAAAAATATATGAGATAATCAAAGTGAAAGATGACATATAGTTGTCGTGTTTCATTTGGTATTATAGTAATAGATAATTATAAAAAGTAATCAACGATATGAAGCGTTTATATGGAGCGTTGTGTAATTGATTATAAATGTTGAATACGTGCAAATGCGAGAAGGGGGAACGGAATATGTCTTTTGATTATAAGAAAGAATACAAAGAGTTTTATATGCCTAAGAATAAACCTGAAATCGTAACAATACCTGCAATGAATTATATTGCAGTTCATGGAAAGGGAGATCCAAACGAAACAGGTGGTGCGTACCAACAGGCAATTGGTGTTTTATACGCAGTTGCATATACGTTAAAAATGAGCTACAAAGGAACGTATAAAATAGAGGGGTTTTTCGAGTATGTAGTGCCACCACTTGAAGGCTTTTGGTGGCAAGATGGAGTTAAAGGGGTAGATTATTCAGATAAGAATTCATTTAACTGGATTTCGGTTATTCGTTTGCCAGATTTTGTGACAAAAAAGGATTTTGAATGGGCAGTACAGGAAGCCTCTAATAAAAAGAAGTTGGATTGCTCATTAGCAGAGTTCTTCACAGTAGAGGAAGGATTATGTGTTCAAATAATGCATATTGGGCCTTTTGATGATGAACCGGCTACTGTGGCTAAGATGGACGAGTATCTAATAGAAAATGGATATGAGAAGGATATAAATGAATATCGTTTACACCATGAAATTTATCTTTCTGACGCAAGAAAGGTTGCGGCAGAAAAATGGAAAACGGTTATTAGGCATCCGATAAGAGAGAGGAGGTAACGAACGTGCCTCCTCTTTCTATATGTTTACTAGGATGTAATACGTATGGTATGTTATTTGTAGTGGTTAATTACGATTCTTTAAGTTTTTTAGTTCAGAATCATGATGGCAAATTAAGGTGTCATGCAGTAACATTTTGCCTTTTAGTATTTCGGTATTGCATGTAGCTAAATGAAAAGGGAAATAATTAAGAAAGCCTATATTGAAAGGTATGTAACATATGTTAATAAAAGTATGATTGCTTTGCAAACATAATTATGCTATAATTATGAAAAAATAGAAGGAGCTGATAAGTATGCCAATTATATTACCAATAAAAGATTTGCGTAACACAACTGAAATATCAGATATGGCACATAAAAAACAAGAACCTATTTTTATCACTAAAAATGGTTATAGTGATCTTGTAGTAATGAGTAGTGAATTATATGATCAATTTGCTAGAATGAACCGCATCGACCAAGCTATTTATGAATCTGAAAAGGAAATGGAAGAGAATGGAGAAACTATTGACCTTGATGATGCATTTGAACAGTTAAATAAGAAGTATTATGGATAAATTCAAGATAAAATTAAATTCAAAAGCATACAAAGATATTGAAGAGATTTTTGTATATATAGCAATTGATAAGCTTGCACCAGAGAATGCACAAGGACAGACAGATAGAATATGGAAAGCTCTTAAAACATTAGAAGTTTTCCCACAATCTCATCAAGATAGAATAGAAGGAAGATATGCTGGAAAAGGGTATAAACAGTTACTTATTGATAATTATATTGCAATATTTAGAATTGATGAAAAAAACAAGGTAGTTTATGTTGTGGCAGTTCAATATCAGGGATGTAATATCTGATGATTAAATTATATGAGACTAAAAAAGCATTTAGAAAACAAAAAACGTTTTCTAAATGCTTTTTTCTACTTCAATCCATTCATGATAGCAGTAATAATTGCTTGCTGTGTAACAGCGCAAGTTGAACGGTTAAATAATCCAAATCCATAAGTGCCATTAACGCCATTATCCCAAACGATTGGAACACAACCATATTGCTTTGATGCATTTGATACAGCGTAGGCGAAAGCAGCGCGGTATGTAGAATTAGATTTGTCAATTGATCCGAATTCACCTATAACAACAGGATAACCTTGAGACGTGAACTTGCTGTATAAGGAGTAGAATTGAGAATACAACGTATCCTCTTGTCCCCATGTAGATTTTTTGCTGGAATCCGTTGCAGATGCTCCCCATTGAGTGATATTCATAGATTCTTCTCCACAGAAATCCCAAGGTGTATAATAATGAACGGAAATCATAATTCGTTTTTGACCAGATGGCACACTGCTAGAGAGATAGGAATCCGTTGGTAAAGAGAATCCATAGTTTCCTACTGTATAAGTGATATCTGTATTCCAACCAGGAATCAAAAGCCAACGAGAAGTGTTATTTCCTCCAGTTTGACGAACGGTATCAACAAAAATTTGATTGTACGCATTGATATTGGAATAGTAGGTAGTATTAGGTGTTCCATATGTTCCATCAAATTCTTCATTTAAGGATTCGAATATTAAGTGTTCATCATAGTCTTTGAAAGTTGTAGCAATTTGTTGCCATACTTTTTTATACTTTGCTTTAATTGTAGTTTGATCACTACCATTGCATAGTAACCAACCACCAGATACAGAATTGTAACCATCACCATGAATATTAATAATTACATACATTCCTTGGCTGTATGCATAATCAACGACTTCCTTAACTCTGCTAAGCCATGCTGAATTTATTGTATAATCACTGCCTGAGCCAATATAGTTTATATAGGAAACTGGAATACGTATCGTATTGAAGCCTGCATTTTTAACAGCTGTAATAAGTGCTTTCGTAACGGTTGGATTTCCCCATGCAGTTTCGCTTGGAGTTCCGTTTATAACTGCCTCCATGGAATTACCCAAATTCCAACCAGCTCCCATTGCTGCGACAATTTGACTTTGTGATAATTGTTTTATTGTGCCAGTAGACGTTGACGTGTCAGTAGATGTCACCTCAATAATGCTAAATAATTGGTTAGCAGCGCTATAATCTGTGTTTTGTGTACATGTTGCCCCGTTTGTTGTTGAATAATTTGCGATTTCAAGTACTAATCCACTATTTCTATTTTTGATTTTATAGTATCCATTATAGGAGATTAGCTCAAACTGCTGATTATTTCCACCATTGTTCGTGTAAAGGATATCGGAACCACCAGTTGCTGTGCTTTTTCCGGATATGTCCATAACTGTTTGGCTTGTAACATTTTGGATATAGTAGTAACCGCTTCCTGCTTGAACAAATTTCCATTGTTGCGTAGCATTTCCAGCATAATCACTTTGGACAATGGCTGTACTGTTGGTAGTAGCAAGACCAGACGGTTGTAAACATTTACCTGAATAAGCATTATACAAAATGTACTTTGAACTAGTTGAAATAGATGAAGCATAGGATGCCGCATTAACAGTTGATGATGGAATAATCGAAAAAATGGATACAAACAGAATCATTAATACAGCGAAAATAGAAATACCTTTTGATTTTCTCATAAATCCCTCCAAATAATAAAATAGCATTGAAATAATTGAGTTATAATGTATCAAAAATATACTAGAATGCCCCTCTTTTTCTCTAATATATCAATGAACCAGAAAACAATGCTTAATTAATAGTAACAATTCTCTCACGCGTGTAATCTTATATTATAGAAAAAGTTTACCAAAGAATAGTGTCAATATTGATTTGAAATATAACAATATTGACAAAGTGGATGGAAGTATTTGCAGAGGTTGCTTGTGATTTGTTATAATATATGAATTAACGTAATCGTTATAGTACATTATTATGCATAGGAGATGTATATTCAATGAGTCATTCAACTGCGCTAAGAAATGAAGCGAAAAGAATTATTGCTTCAACATCTGGTTTTGCCAGAAGTAACTATATCTTTTTACAAGAAGTAGGACAAATCACGTCTCAACCAGATTTTATAAGTCAACGAAATAGCCTGTTATCCTATCTGTTTTTGGTGGTAGAAGAGGGAGAAGGAGAATTTACATACGAGGAAGAAAAATATGATCTAAAAGCTGGCGACTGTATTTTTATTAATTGTGAACATGCCTATTCTCATTGTGCAAAAAATGGTTCTTGGACAATTCACTGGTTGCATTTCTTCGGGAATAACATGAATCTTATATATGATGAGTATCTGCAACTGGAAGGAAAGGTCGTGTTTGCACCAAAATGTCCTGATAAATACATTTATCTAATGGAGGAGATTTATCGTTTAAGTAGCAATGAGATACCAATAAAGGAGATGCTTTTATATAATAAATTCACAAGCTTGCTGTGTGAAATCTGGAAAGATAACCATTCGTCCTCGGAAGAGATGATGGACGAGGGGAAAAATCAGCAGATATTAAAGCAAGTAAAAAGTTATATTAGCAAAAATTTTGCTATGAAAGTTACATTGGAGGAGCTGGCAAGTAAGTTTTTTATTGATAAATTTTATTTGACTCGTTTATTCAAAAAAGAGTATGGAAAAACAATATTCAATTATTTGTTGGAGTGTCGATTACTCGAATCCAAACGTTTGCTTAGAAATACAAAGTTGTCGATTGCCGAGATTGCAATTCAAGTCGGGATTAATGATGTGAGCTATTTTACTAAGGTATTTAAGAAGATAGAAGGATTGTCGCCGAGAGATTATAGGAAGAAGTGGCAGGAAGTTTGATGTTTGGGACAAGTTTTCAGCATATGTCTTGCAAATATGATATAATAAGGGGAGAATATGAAATGGATGTTTAGATTAAGATAGGAGTAGATGAAAATGAAATATTTATATCATTATACAAGTTTGGAAACATTGGCACTAATTCTAAAAAATAAAACATTGTGTTTTAATAATCTATTAAATGTAGACGATATAGAGGAAGCTCAATCACAAGATATGGGAAAAATTGGCGCGTTCGTGTATGTAAGTTGTTGGACTGAGGATATGGAGGAATCTATACCATTATGGAATTTATATACTCCGAATATGCATGGAGTTAGAATAAGATTACCTGTTTTCCCATTTGTGAAGTATCATTATAAAAGGGGGGAAATGTTTTTTGGAGAGGATACAGAAACATTTATTAACTGTAAGGCTCTGTATGATGAGAATAAGATTTGTGTTTCAGCAAGTTGTCCACTCCTAATTAAAGTTGAGTATACAAATGATTATGACAAGTTGTTTCCAAAAGTTAAAAGAGAGTCGTTGGTAGGTGACTTACAAAAGTTTCTTGAAGCTAAGGATATGAACAATCTTGGAGATATCATGAAAGATAATATTGAGGTAAGTTATTCGTTTGAAGATATAGGAAATTATAAAAGAGAAAACTGGAAATTTCAAAATGAATGGAGATATAAGATAACAATTATGCCAATGGGAATGCAAGAACTAAATCCACCCACGTTAGAGAAACAACAGGAATTAATTAGAAGGCTTGAAAACAAGAATAATGAGCCACCATATCATAGACTATTTCTAAGTCTTGCACCAAATGTATTTAGTGATATGGAAGTGATATTTGGACCAAAGATGAGCGAAGCAGAGAAGATAATGGGAACCTCATTATTAAATGAATATGCGCCTAAATGTGTGTATAGAGACAGTTACTTGAAGATTAAATGATGGGAAGTGTATATTAAAAAGAGTAATAAAGTGGGGGGATTTGAGAACAGAGACGCACAACAATAAACAAGAAGATCAAAAACATGACAAAAGTATTATTCATCTGCCACGGTAGGACTTTGAAGTTACTCTCAATTCTCGGCACAATGGGGAAAACTAGGACATAGTACGGCGAGTTCAATTCTGTCAAGTATATCCAATGCGCCAAGGGGTAAAGTTACCAGCGCCACCGTCGGAAATGAGGACGTGAATATGAGGATTCCATTTTAAGTCCCTACCGAAAGAGTGAAGGACGCAAACAAAACCAGGAGTAAAGTTTTCAGATTTATTCATTTTAGAAAATATGCGAAGGATAGAATCGCTGACAGAGTGAAAAAGTACACCAAGGAGAGAACGAACTTTCAGAAAAAAGACGCGAAGTTCTTGAGGGATAGTAAAGACACAATGTCTGTGTTTACAAGAAATCAGTTTTGATGATATACGAAAAGAACGTTTTTGGTTATACATGTTTCCACAGGAAGGAAAAAAGCGGCTTTTACAAGTATAGGGAACAAATTTGAGTTCACCACAATCAGGGCAGCCCCAAAAGGCATCCCCCTGAGATGAATCGCCGCAATTAATCACTTTGTCTACATTTTCAATAACAGATTTGCGAGGAATGTAAAATATATACCATTTATTCATAATAGTCACGAAAGATATCTTTTAATTTACTCATAAGAGTATTACGAGGGAAAATGTCGAAAAAAGAAAGCCCTATATTCCACTCATGAGTGAGGGGATAGGGGAGCTGAGAGTGGCGAAGCCACTTTGTTCCACTGAGAAAATTTGAACTTATGATACGATTCAACAACATAGATATGAAAATTATGGTATAATATTTATAGTTTTATTGAGGAGGTAAACGATATGCAGAATATTTCTAAAATTGTGAAGTGGAAAAACGGAGAAAGAACTATTGACTGGTTTAATGTATGCTGTAATGCTGAAGAAGAAATGAGAATAACCCAATATATAGTTGATGCATTAAATAATAAATTTAATGAGGTTTATCAAAAAGATTGGTCATCCTTTGGCAAAGATGGAGATTGTATAACCATTGAAGATGTTGAAGTTGGAGGTGGCATTGATGGCATTATCTAAAAGTCAAAGAATTACGTTACAAATATTAGCAAAAAACAGGACACAAAAAATGAATTATCAAGAAATCGCAAAGCAAACAAGTGAAATAAGACCTATGGATATTTCAAACGCATTACGTACTCTTGCAAACAAAGATTTTGTATATCAATTCGATATGCAAGGAAGAACTACAATTACAGGTGATGGAATGGAAGCGTTAATGGACTAAGAAAGACAGAAACCATTTTACTGGAGGAAATGACTTATGGGAAAACTTGAAGGAAGTACACTGTGTAAAAATTGTGGTAAGGAAATAAAGTGGTGCTATTTACTAAGGCAAAAACTAAGTTCAAGTAGAACTTTAGACGTTGAAACAATAGCAAAGGGTACTATTATTCTTAATAGTTCACCATTAGATAATATCATAAAGGTACATTGTAATAACTGTGATGTAATTAATGAAATTACGCAAGAAAAATAAATATACATAAGGAGGGGGAGAAAATGGCACTAACTAAATGCCCAGAATGCGGAAAAGAAAATGTATCGGATAGTGCAGAAGCATGTCCTGATTGTGGATATGGAATAAAGGCACATTTTGAAAAAATAAAACAAGATATAGAACAAAAGGAACAAGCTGAAAAAAGAAAAATAGAAGCGGAATTAAAAGCTAAGAAGCAAGAAGAGGCGATAAAGAACAAAGAATTAAATGATAAACGGAAAGAGGAACAACGAGTAAGAAGTGTACCACAACTTGAAAAACCACAACTAAAAGCACCGATAATTATATTGGTAATTTCGGCTTTATGTTTTTGGATAGGTATATCTGAATCAGGTGCATCGGAGTGGGAAGTTGAAAGAAGTGTATCGCATGGTAATGGGGATCCACATTTTTATGGTGCGTTATTTGTTTTTATAGGAATTGGGTTGATTTGTTATGGTATTTATTTGTTTGTAAAACGTCTAGAAAGGTATAATTTATCAAAGACAAATTTAGAGGAATATCAAAGACAAGTCATTAAAGAACGAGCTGAAGCAGCTGAAGCAGCTAGAAGATCAGTTGAATTGCAAGCAAGGGCAGCGGCGAACGCTCCAAAATGTCCGATGTGCAATTCTACAAATATTGAACGTATTTCGACATTAAATCGAGCAACAAGTGTTGCAATGACAGGGTTAGCGAGTGGTAAAATAGGAAAACAATATAAATGTAAACATATGTGGTAAATGAAAAGATTTTTGGGTGTGTCCATAACGGAAGCACCTTTTTTAATGCAAAATTTAGAAAATGAAAGACTAACTATTTTATAGTAATGACAGAAACAGTATTAGAAGATAAGGGGTATGTGCCAATCTGGGAAAAGTTCGCACTTACAATTAATGAAGCAACACAATATTTCAATTTGGGAGAAAAGAAAATCCGTAAATTAGCCGAGGATTATGTAGATTATGGTTTTGTGGTGCAAAACGGAGCAAAAACACTGATTAAACGTATGAAATTTGAAGAATTTATGAATGAGACAAATTCGGTATAGATTGAAGTACTAATAGATTTTGAGCCTTGCTTGTGGTATTATTAATAATATCGTGCTAAGGCTCTTTTATTATGAAAGGAGCATAAGCGAATGAATGAAAAGAGACGAGATAGTAAGAATCATATTCTTCGCAATGGAGAGAGCCAACGCAAAGATGGAAGATATGCGTATGTTTATGTAGATGGTAATGGAAAACAACATTTTTTGTACAGTTGGAAATTAGAAAACACAGATAAAAACACCACAAGGAAAGAGAGATTGTATATCTCTAAGGGATAAAATCAAAATGCTAAAAAAGATTTAGATGATGGAATTATCCCTAATGGTGGTGAAATAACAGTATTACAATTGGTGCAAATATATGTTGGACAAAAGACAGGTGTACGTCACAATACAGAAGCTAATTATAAGTTTGTGATAAATATTATCAAGAAGGAAGCCTTTGGAGCAAAACGCATAGACAAAGTTTAATTATCAGATGCCAAAGAATGGCTTATTAAATTACAGGATGATGGTAGAGGATATAATACTATTCATACTGTCAGAGGTGTCATAAGACCAGCTTTAAAAATGGAAATGGATGATGATTTAATACGCAAGAACCCATTTGAGTTTCAATTAAATACAGTAGTTGTGAATAATAGTGTGACAAGAGAAGCAATCACAAAAAAACAGGAACGAGCATTATTTGAGTTTATAAAGAATGACAAGCATTTTTGTAGATATTATGATGCAATCTACATTCTTTTCAATACTGGACTTCGTATATCTGAACTTGTAGGACTTGTCAAAGCTGATATTGACTTTGAGAATGGAAAAATAAAGATAGATCACCAACTGCAAAGAAAGCGAGATATGGAGTATATTATTGAAGCTCCAAAAACTCGTAGTGGAGTAAGATATGTACCTATGACAACAGAGGTTAAAGATGCTTTTGAACGCATTATTATAAATCGGAAAAATCCTAAGATAGAACCTTTGATTGGTGGGATGAGTGGATTCTTATATTTAGATAAGAATGGTATGCCAATGGTCGCATTGCATTGGGAAAAATACTTCCAACACATATGTGAAAAGTATAATAATATCTATAAAATTCAAATGCCAAAGGTTACACCTCATGTTTGTAGACATACTTTTTGTTCTAATATGGAAAAGAGTGGTATGAATCCCAAGACACTATAATACATAAGGGGGCATAGTGACATAGGTGTTACACTAAATACTTATTCGCATTTAAATTCTGATAATGCAATGGAAGAATTAAAAAGGGTGTGCAACCAGTAAAAGTGGATTGGTAAATTAGTAAGAAGTAGGTTGATTTACTAATAAATTTACTAATTTTGAAGGCTAAGTTATACTAACTTATGCATAAAATATACCCTGAAAGGTATAAGTCCATTCTGTCAGAAGGCGGTTTGGAAACATTGAAAATCAATGGAAACCTAGTAAAATCAAGGAGAAACGCAACATGACAAAAGTATTATTCATCTGCCACGGCAACATCTGCCGTTCACCAATGGCAGAATTTGTTTTCAAAGATATGGTAAAAAAAGCCGGATTAGAAGACCAATTTGTAATTGCCTCCTGTGCAACGAGCACAGAGGAAATAGGAAATCTAGTTCACCCAGGAACAAGAAAGAGATTGCAACAGGAAGGCATCTCAACAGCAGGAAAACATGCAGTCCAGTTAAGAAAAGAAGACTATAACAAGTATGATTACCTTCTAGGAATGGATGCTTGGAATATGAAGAACATCTATAGAATCATAGGGAAGGAAGACACTGATAAGGTGAGAAGATTACTTTCATTTACTGACAGAGAAAGAGATATTGCAGACCCTTGGTATACAGGTAACTTTGATGAAACGTATAACGATGTTGTAGAGGGCTGTGAGGCATTTCTTAACTTTGTAACTTCAAAGATATAGACAAAACATAGTGGCTGATTCTTTCATGGTACAGCACTATACATATGTAAGCTATCCTTCATCGGATAGCTTATTTAATATAATTGAACTATTGTCCAATCGGATAATATGAGTTGCCCGACAAATGAGGTATTATAAATCTGCCTCTTTGTCATATTGTTCCTTGAAAATTTAATATATTATCTTCTATTGAGAGAAGT
>NZ_JAVBNS010000011.1:0-24541 GCF_031551385.1 Anaerosporobacter sp. | reverse complement strand
GAGGTTAAGTTAGTAGCTAATAATACGAAAGTGATAAATGAATACACCTATCTATCCTATCATTTATACGATAAAACTGGTGATGTAATCTTATATGAAAACGAAAGGATACCTATTAACCTAGATAAACAAGGTGAAATGCTAACAGTAATATCTATTAATTTGAAAACTATCTCTAATAAAGATATCAAGAAGGGCGTAGTTATTCAATTTGATATTGTTGATGAAGAAAAAGCATATTGGTTTTCGAATGATGCTTCAATCGGCTTAGATGCTAGTTCTATTACATTTCAGAATAATTATTTAAAACGTGTTGGTTTAGAAATAAAAAAGGAAATTTTAGATAATCAAATTGTTTTTTTTATAAATATACTATGTTGTTTCAGTGTAGTAGTAGCGATTTTGGTAATAAGAAAAAAACATATATTTGAGTCATAAAATATAAGCAAGCAATAGTAACTTAATTTATTCATATGGAGGAGAGAAAATGAAAAAAAATAGTGTACGCGTTTGTATTATTTGTATCTTAGCATTTTTAATTGTATCTATTGGTTTAGATAAAGAGAGAATTATTGGCTCTAGTACGGCTAATGATGTAATTGATATGTATTATTTAATTCAAGTTGATTCAAAAAGTAAAAAAGATGAAAAGATTAAAGTAAAGGAAGTTGACGGAGAGTCATATCTTTTTCTTCCATCTTCAGCGGACTTAAGTAGTGTTAATTTGTATTATACTGTAACTGATGATGTTGAAAAGGTAACAGTATCAAGCGAGAATGAAAATGAAATTTTATTTAATAGTGGGGATGCCTTAGATGTTACGAACATAACATCGTTTGATTCTGAGAATAGTAATTACCCATTGACAATTGGAATCTATTTAGAGAACGATACAAAATACTTAAAATTAAATATAATGAAATCTGAGAATATTTCTTCAGCATTTCTTATAAGTGCAGATAGTGAAAATGAGGGAAGAGATTATATTGAGTCGAGTAAGGAACATACTCTTGCTACTACAGGAAATTTATCAATAATTAATGAACAAGGAAATATTGATTATTACGGTAGCTTAGCTCAAATTAAAGGAAGAGGAAATACTTCTTGGATAACGGATAAGAAATCTTATCAAGTTAAATTAGATAAGAAAGCAGATTTAATGAATACTGGAAATGACAATAATAAAAATAAAACATGGTTATTCATAGGGGCAATTTCAGACGGAACACAAATTCATAATATATTAACATACAAGATGGCGCAAGAATTAGGAATGCTAGGTTCTGTAGATTCAAAAAGTGTAGATTTTTATTATGATGGAGAATATAGAGGAACTTATCTTTTAACTGAAAAAGTAGAGATTAAATCTGGAAGAGTAGATATTGTTGATCAAGAGGAAAATTTTGTTTCGGATGATCCTAATAATTCAGATTTAGATACATTAGAAACAAAACAATCAACAAATCGTTATAACAATAAGTATCAATATGTAGATAATCTTATCAATAACTCTGCAGACTATAGTGGTGGATATTTACTTGAGTTGGATAATTATTATTATAATAAAGAAAAAAGTTATTTTTTTACTAATTCAGGTATGAAGATAGTAAGTAAAAATCCTGAGTATTTATCAGAAAGTGCTATGAAATACATAAGTGAGTTATGGCAAGAGTTTGAAACATCAATAGTAAATTTGGGAATGAATGAAGAAACAGGGAAAGCTTATTCGGATTATATAGATGTAGAAAGTTTGGCAAAATATATTATGCTTCAAGAATGGGCTTCTAATCCTGATGTGTGGAGGTCATCTACATATTTTTATAAAAACAATGATCAAGTAGATGATAAGTTGTATGCAGGACCTACTTGGGATATGGAGAGTAGTTTCGTGACAGATATCTATGACTGGAGATTTGAACAATATACAAGTGCATATTGGCCAGGGATTGGTATTAAAGAAAATTGGGTAGGAGATTTAATGAAGATACCAAGTTTTCAAGATGAATTTAAAAGAATTTTTCAAAATGAACTTTATCCAATTGTAATGAATAGTGTTCTTGATGAAAATAGTGGTAGTTATGTTAAATCTGTACGAGCATATCAAAATGAATTGACAGATTCTCTTAACATGAACTTTAAATTGTGGGTTCCTACATATGGTAGATATGAAACACTACCTCAGAGATTTGATTCGTTAATATATTATATAAGTGAGCATACACAATGGATGATGGAGCAAATTAATTCATGGAATGGAACAGATATTACGCATGAAGAAATAACGATTGAGTCACCAGTAATTGGAGAAATTCCAGATACTGAAGCAAGTATTGCTGAGTATGGAGCGAGTTGTGTAATAAGTGATGTGTCTTGGATGAATTCACCAAGTCAGTTCTTGGGGGCAACAGAATACACAGCTAATGTTACCTTGGATCCAATAGAAAGTGCAAAATTTAATGCAACAAACTTAAAGATTACAGTTAATGGAGACGAAGCGAATAATATTATTTATAATGATAATGGAAGCATAACTGTACAATATACGTTCCCTTCTACACCGATAGAAAGTGCTCAAATATCTGTTGCTGTACCAGTAGCTAATGAAAAAAGTACAGAGGCATATGTGGGTGATTCATGCTACAAAGTAGTTGAAACAAAATGGAATCCAGAAAATGAAAACTTTCAGTATAATACTGCTTATACAATTAGTGTAAAAATTGAACCAATAGAAGGTTATAAGTTTGATTCTGATGTTGAGGCCACAATTAATAATAATCAGATGGTGATAACTCAAAAAGATGAATCATATATAATTGCTTCATATACTTTTCCTAAAACGGAGATAAAAAAAGATAATAATAGCGGTCAAGGAATCCCATCTGGAGGATCATCCTCTGATGAAACACCAATTGATAATACTGCTGCTGATACATCAAAGCTTACTGATGAGGCTGAAAAAGTTTTAAATGCGAGTGCTCTTAATGCATCAAATATTACATTGGCTATTAAAGACAGTAAACAAATTACGGTATATAACTTAGAATCAAGTGATAAAATTAACAAAGCAATCGCTAATGGAACATTAAGTAAAAAGATTGAGTATAAAGTAGCAGATTCATCAGTTGCAACTATAGATAATAGTGGAAAAATATTGGGAAAAAAAGCTGGAACAACAACGATTGATATTATAATTACAATTGGAGATATATCGAAGACATTACAAGTAAACGTAAATGTAGAAAAGATGAAGCAAACGGTTAGTGCATCTTCTTGCAAATTGAATTATAGTAGTAAGAAATATGCATTAGAAGTAAAGTTAGAAAAAGGAAATGGAAAACTGACTTATTCAAGTTCAAACACAAAAGTAGCTTCTGTTGATAAGAATGGAACAATAAAGATGAATGGGTATGGTGTAACAACAATCACAATTGTTTCAAGTTCGACTTCAACATATCAAAAGGCAACAAAAAAAATAACTGTTACAGTTAAACCAATAAAAGCAAGTATAAAGAGTGTGACTATAACAAAGAGCAAGAACATTCTAGTAACATGGAAAAAAGATTTAAAAGCCAATGGATATGTTATAGAATATAGTACAGATTCTAATTTCAAGAAAGATGTAAAAAAAGTTTATATATCTAACAATAAAACGACTAGTAAAACTTTAAATATTGAGGATAAAGGTAAAAAGTATTATGTTAGAATTTGTAGCTATACAAAAGATAATACTCAAAAAATTAATGGTGCGTATAGTGGAAGTAAGAGTATAAAAGTAAAGTAAATGTTTAAGTTACATAAGTGTTAGGGGTATTGGAAAGGAGCTATACTATTATGAAAAAAACAGCATTAATAATGGCAGGAGGTAGAGGTGAACGTTTTTGGCCTCGTAGTCGTAAAAATCTACCAAAACAGTTTTTGTCACTTACTGGTGATGGTAGAACAATGATACAGCTTACAATTGAGAGAATTTTACCAATTGTAGATATAGAAGACATATACATAGCAACCAATAAAGATTATATAGAATTGGTAAGAGAGCAACTTCCTAATATCCCTAAGGAAAATATACTTTGTGAACCAGTTGGTAAAAATACTGCACCATGTATTGGTTTAGGAGCAATACATATTGCAAAAAAATATCAAGATGCATTAATGATGGTACTTCCTTCCGATCATTTGATAAAATACAATAGTATGTTTATTAATTCATTAAAAATTGCGTGTAATTTAGCTGAGCAAAATACAAATTTAGTTACTATTGGCATTACGCCTGATTATCCAGAAACTGGATATGGATACATAAAATTTAATCCAGAAAAGTCCGTAGGGCAGGCGTTTGCAGTAGATCGATTTGTAGAAAAACCAAATCTCGAAGTTGCAAAAGAATATTTAGCAACCGAAGAATATCTATGGAATAGTGGTATGTTTGTATGGAAGATATCATCTATATTGGCAAATATGGAAAGATGGATGAATAAAACTTATAGCGGATTATTAAGAATTAAAGAAGCAATAGGAACTAGTGATGAAAATATGGTGCTTGAAAAAGAGTTTTATGCATTCGATTCACAATCAATTGATTATGGAATTATGGAAAAAGCAAAAGACATATATACTGTACCAGGTACTTTTGGTTGGGATGATGTGGGATCTTGGCTTGCAATAGAGCGGATTCGCAAAACGAATGAATATGGCAATGTGGTTAGTGGCAATGTAATAACGATTGATAGCAAAAATTCTATAATTGATGGAAATAGTAAACTAATTGCAACAGTAGGTGTTGAAGATTTAATAATTGTAGACACGGAAGATGCTACTTTAATATGTAATAAAGACAGCTCGAAGGATATAAAAAAGGTACTTGAAAACCTTAAAATTTGTAATCGGACAGAATATTTATAATGAGAGGAAGAAAAAAATGAAAAATGCACTAATAACAGGTATTACTGGACAAGATGGTTCTTATTTGGCAGAATTATTATTAGAAAAAGGCTATAATGTATATGGAATTATGAGGCGTAAAAGTGTTGTAGATTATGGTAATGTAGAACATATTAAAGATAGGATAAAATTTATATATGCAGATATGACAGATGTTATATCGTTAATGAATGCAATGAAAATTTCTAAAGCAGATGAGGTCTATAATTTAGCGGCACAATCTTTTGTTGCAACAAGTTGGGAGCAACCACTAGCAACAGCTGAAATTGATGCACTAGGTGTAACCAATATGTTAGAGGCAATAAGAATGGTAAATCCTAAAGCAAGATTTTATCAGGCATCTACAAGTGAGATGTTTGGTTTGGTTCAAGAAGTTCCACAAAAAGAAACAACACCTTTTTATCCAAGAAGTCCTTATGGAGTAGCAAAAGTGTATGGTCATTGGATTACTAAAAATTACCGTGAAAGTTATGGATTATTTGCTTGTTGTGGTATTTTATTTAACCATGAAAGTGAAAGACGTGGTCTTGAGTTTGTAACTAGAAAGATTACAGATGGTGTGGCAAGAATTAAATGTGGCTTGCAGGATCATATTGAATTAGGAAATATGAATGCGAAGCGTGACTGGGGACATTCGCAAGATTATGTAAAAGCTATGTGGCTAATGTTACAGCAAGAATCACCAGATGATTATGTCATCTCTACAAATGAGACTCGTACAGTTAGAGAATTTGTTGAAATAGCGTTTAAGCATGTCGGAATTGATATAAACTGGCAAGGTATGGGTGTAGATGAGATTGGTGTTGATGCAACAACAGGAAAAACATTGGTTTCGATTAATCCAACGTTTTTTAGACCAGCAGAGGTTGAATTGCTTCTTGGAGACTGTACAAAAGCTGAAAAGAAATTAGGCTGGACAAGAGATGTGTCTTTTTCTGAATTGGTACAGAGAATGGTTGATAATGATATGAAGATTATTTCAAGTGAAACTTTAAAAAAATAAGTAGTTTTTGATTCAATTTACTATGAATTTTGTCGTAAAAAGAATTCATAGTAAGTTGAATCTTTATTTATTATTAGGAAACTTCTCAAATCCAAAGAAATAGTGGATATTGAATTGAGAAAAACCTGCATAATAAAAGGGCGAAGAAGTTGACTTTGTGCTGACTTTGTTTAAGGAGTCGAACTGCATTAGTTGATGATTTGAAAGCAGTGCAAATATATTAAGTGAGTATTCCAATGCAATAGTGCACTGTTTCCGATAATTCAGAGCACCCTGTTATTCGCTTGAACAACTTTCGTTTTTGCTGTTGTATTGTCTTTAAAATCATTGTTTCTATCAAGGATGCTATGTATCGCTAAGGTGGCTCTGACCTTGACAGAAACAATGATTTTAAAGGTATGGTAATCGAGCCAAAACAAAGATGCGCTATAATCTAGAAGCCATGCTCTGATTTATCAGAAAGCACGCACTATTCAATCGTAATATACAATTAAGGAATGGGACGATCTTGCAAAACTACAGTTGATTTCAGAAATAGAAACAAAATATAAGATTAAAATTATAGTGGCTGAGATTCAAGGATTTGCGAATATTGATGAATTAATTAATATAATGGACAAGAAGATGGCGTAATTAAATAAATATCTTAAATATTTGCGAGATGGAGAGCATATCATGTACAATTATCTAATAGTCGGAGCAGGCCTTTTCGGCTCAATCTTCGCATATGAAGCTAACAAAAGAGGAAAAACCTGCTTGGTCATCGACAAAAGAGACCATATAGCAGGAAACATCTATACAGAAGATGTAGAAGGCATCAACGTTCACAAATATGGTGCACATATTTTTCATACATCGAATAAAACAGTATGGGATTATGTGAATCAATTTGCAGAATTCAATCATTATATCAATTCACCGGTTGCTGTATATAAGGACGAGCTATACAATCTTCCGTTCAATATGAATACGTTCAGCAAACTTTGGGGAATCCGTACTCCAGAGGAGGCAAAAGAACGAATTCAAGAGCAAATCAAGGAACTGCATATTACTGAACCAAGCAATTTAGAAGAGCAAGCATTATCGTTAGTTGGTACAGATGTATATGAGAAATTAATCAAAGGCTATACAGAGAAACAATGGGGAAGAAGTTGTACAGAACTTCCGGCTTTTATTATTAAGCGTTTACCACTCCGTTTTATCTATGATAACAATTACTTCAATGACCCATACCAAGGAATCCCTAAAGGTGGTTATACGGCAATTATTGAGAAGATGTTAGAGGGAATTGAAGTAAGAACGAATACCGATTATTTCGAACTTGTTAAGGAACAACCAGATATTGCAGAGAAGATTGTATTCACAGGTATGATTGATGAATTCTTTGGTTATCAATTGGGAGAATTACAGTATCGTTCTTTACGTTTTGAATCAGAAGTGCTGGAAGAAGAGAATTACCAAGGTAATGCTGTTGTGAATTATACAGAGCGAGAAGTACCATACACACGTATCATTGAACACAAACATTTTGAGTTTGGAAAGCAACCGCATACAGTAGTTACAAGAGAATATCCATCAGAATGGGAGAAGGGTTCAGAGCCATATTATCCAATCAATGATGATAAGAATGGAAGTCTATATGAAGAGTATAGAAAACTAGCAGAAAAAGAAACCAATGTAATATTTGGAGGAAGACTTGGACAATATCGTTATTATGATATGGATAAGGTGATTGAGTCTGCACTTACTATAGTAGAAGCGGAGCTTAGCTAATTGGAAATAGTAGATTAGTTTGGCATTCGAATGCACAAATAGAGGGGATTATTGAATTTTATGAAAACTCTGAACGAACTTAATTCAGAGTTTTCATAAAAACTGGCGATAAAAACCGATGGTAAAAAAGTTACAACGAAAAGTTACTTTCGATGCTCTGCAACCCAGTCCACAACTGATCCTTCTCACTAAGAGTTAAAGGTGTACCATCCTCCATGTGATATCCTTGTGCAGAAGCAGTTCCTTGGTATTCACCAACCACTTGTGGCCAAACAACACCGATTTCTGGATCATTCCATGCAAGACCACCTTCATCATTTGGGTGATAGAAGTCTGTACATTTGTAGCAGAATTCAGCGATATCACTTAATACGAAATAACCGTGTGCGAAGCCTTCTGGTACATAGAATTGTTTCTTGTTTTCTTCGGAAAGTTCAATTCCAAACGATTTACCATATGTGCTACTGCCATTTCTTAAATCTACAGCAACATCGAATACAGAGCCTTTGATAACACGTACTAACTTTCCTTGTGGATATTCCTTTTGAAAATGTAATCCACGAAGAACGCCTTTTGTTGAACAAGATTGGTTATCCTGAACAAAGTTCATAGTTAAGCCAGCTTCCTCCATATCCTTTTGATTGTAAGTTTCGATAAAGTATCCTCTAGCATCTCCATGAACCATAGGTTCAATAATGCATAGCCCTTCGATACCTCCAGCATTCTTCTCTATCTTAATTTGTCCCATATTTATTTCTTCCTTTCCTAATTCGATTAAAATTGCAAGTGTTTAGGTAACTAATATGTTTTACTGTATAGAATCTCTTTCAGATAACGGTTCAATGCATCCTTCCAAGTTGGAAGAGGTGTAAATCCATTCTCTATAAGCTTGCTTCGATCGAGTCTACTATTAAAAGGTCTAGTAGCCTTCGATATTCCATATTCCTCAGTAGTAACAGGGAATATTGTTAATTTGTCTTCGGAATAATCAGTATGTCCTAGTTCGGTTGCTTGATGGAAAATCTCTTTTGCAAAGTCATACCAACTGATGTAGTCACCTTCATTGGTTGCATGATAGTAGCCATATTTCTCTGTTTCAATCATATCCACTAAAAGTCTAGCAAGGTCATATGTGTAAGTTGGTGTACCAATTTGGTCGCATACAACCTTTAAAGAATCATATTTTTTTCCTATGTTTAGCATAGTCTTTATGAAATTATTTCCGTTTTGACCAAACACCCAAGCAATACGAACGATAAAATATCTTTCTAATAGCTCAGATACGTAACGTTCACCTTCTAATTTGGTTTCTCCATAAACACTAAGCGGATTATACTCTTTACAATCGGGTTTCCAAGGCGCAGTACCTTGACCGTCAAATACATAATCAGTGGAGATATACATCATCTTGATATCAAGCTCTTTACAAACAGTTGCGATGTTTTTTGTTCCCATTCCATTAACAAGATGAACACGTTCTATATTCTCCTCATCTTCGGCATTATCCACAGCAGTCCAAGCGGCACAGTGAATAACAGCATCTGGTTTAGCGCTTTTAATTCCATTTTCAACAGAAGCAGAATCGGTAATATCCATTTCTTCTATATCTACACCAATCGCTTCATGGTTTCGTTTCCGTAATTCATTAACAACATCATGTCCTAGTTGGCCCTTTACGCCCGTTACAAGCACTTTCATTCGAGTTATCCTCCATAGTCTATTTATCGCTTGCTATACATGGTTTCATAGTAGTTTTGATATTCACCACTAATAATTGTTTCCCACCATTCTTTATTGTTAAGATACCAATCAATCGTCTTTTTAATACCATCAGCAAATTTAGTTTCTGGAAGCCAGCCAAGTTCTGTATGAATTTTAGTTGGATCGATAGCATAACGCATATCGTGTCCTTTACGGTCTGTAACATAAGTAATTAAGCTCTCAGGCTTGTTTAATTCTTTGCAGATAATTTTAACGATATCTATATTTGTCATTTCATTGTGGCCACCGATGTTATATACTTCACCGACACGGCCGTTATGAATAATTAAGTCAATAGCTTTGCAGTGATCTTCTACATATAGCCAATCACGAACATTTTCACCTTTTCCGTAGACAGGAAGTGGTTTGTCATTTAAAGCATTGGCAATCATAAGTGGAATCAACTTTTCAGGAAAGTGATATGGACCATAATTGTTAGAGCAACGACTGATAGTAACAGGAAGTCCATACGTTCTATGATAGGCAGCGACTAATAAATCAGCAGAAGCTTTTGAAGAACTGTAAGGACTGCTTGTGTGAATCGGAGTTTCCTCTGTAAAGAATAAATCAGGTCTGTCAAGTGGAAGGTCACCATATACTTCATCTGTTGATACTTGATGATAGCGTGTGATACCATATGTTCTACAAGCATCCATTAATACGGCAGTTCCTTTAATATTCGTATCTAAAAATACTTCAGGATTCTCAATGGAACGGTCTACATGACTTTCAGCAGCGAAATTAACAATAATGTCTGGATGCTCCTCTTCAAATAGTTGGTAAACCGCTTTTCTATCCGTAATACTTGCTTTTACAAAGCGAAAGTTAGAATTGTCCATAATAGGGCTAAGTGTAGATAAATTTCCTGCGTAGGTTAAGCTGTCTAGGCAGACAATGCGGTAATCAGGATATTTTTCTAACATATGAAATATAAAATTGCTTCCGATAAATCCAGCACCACCAGTAACGATAATAGTCATAATTGTGTATCCTCCTTATTTCGGTTATTTATAGTAGGTTTTCTAAGTTATATTGATATTATAAAAGGTGACGCTAGGTCACCTTCAAGTACTTTTTTTATCTTTCTTAAATTATTCACTTTTTGCATAAAAAGATACCTGCATCCTTGGTAATGTGGAAATTATTCTTCATATATTTTTTAACATGAGAACGAAATTCTTTATAATGGTTTACTAAATACTGATTTTGATTTCCATGGCAGGAAAGAATATAGGCGATAAGTGGTTCGATTTCTGTAACAAGTAGAGAATCCTCATAGATTCTACATTCAATTTCTGAGAAATAAGGAGCTAAGAAGGCGTTACCATTTTCTAATCCAAATTGCTCATATAACTTGTCTGCAGAAAGAACAATTCGCTCATCAAAACTTTGTACTAATTGATTTACTTCCATCATATGTTTCTTTCCATAAGTACTGCATAGAAAATATCCACCTGGTTTTAATACTCTTTGGACTTCCTGACATACTTTTGTTATATTCTCGCAGTAGAATAATAGATGATTGGCAATTACAAAATCAAATGTTTCGGATTCATATGGAATCTCGTGACAGTCAAATGCCTGAAATGAAAAACGGGTATCTTCTGTACCGATAGCACGACGAGCATCACGAAGCATACCATCTGATAAATCGGATAGGGTGATGTCTATTTCATTTGGCAGTGTGGATAGTGAATTTGTCCAAAGTGAACCATCGCCACAACCAATTTCTAGGATTTTCATCCCTTGTGTAATATGGTACTGTGCAAATATCCAAGGAAACCAACCTTGTTTATTTTGAGAATATAATGTATGTAAATTAATTCTTGCAGATATATTAGAAGCGTTTTGATATTGATTCTTGAGACTTTTTTCCATTCCTGTTAAGTGGATAAGATGCAACATGCTACTCCAGTCAATAGAATGGTTTGCATGAATGGTATCGGAAGTGTCCTGAATAGCTTTTTCTACTAATTGCATTTGTTCAATTCGATCACGCACTAACTTGAGTTGAAGCTGTAGAGAGTTCAACATAAAATGGTAATCAGTATCAGCAATCGTCATCTCTTTTATATCTTCTAATGAGAATCCGAGATATTTTAGTAATAGAACTTGTTGTAGTCTTGCTAAATCTTCATCAGTATAGAAACGTGCGCCAGTATCCGTAACCAATGAGGGTTTCAAGATATTCTGTTTGTCATAATAACGAATAGTGCGTAGCGTTACATTGGCCATGCGTGCAAATTCACCAGAGGAATAGTAACCTGTTTTTTTCATGCTTTAATCCTTTCTTATCTATCTATTGGTTATTATAATCATAAAAATCAAGAGTGACAATAGGTAAAAAATATGTCTGAAGGGTAGAAATGCTGACAGATTTTGTTCTTTACATTAATAATGGTATGTGAGAGAATATAACAAGTGGAATTATGGAAGGAGTAAATACATTAAAATGTTAAAGTTAATAAGAGAAAATAAATTATTAATAAGAAGGACATTTTTGATTATTATAGATTGCTTGATGATTAATATATGTGCTTTAATGGCTATTTTGATTCGATTTGATTTATCGTTTAGTAGTATTCCAGTTAATTATTTGGAGGCTATCGTAAAATATATTCCTTGGAATACAGCAATTACAATTCTTATCTTTTTCTGCTGTAGATTGTATCATAGCTTATGGAAATATGCGAGTATCGATGAAATTACCAATATATTAGTTGCCTGTATTATTGCGACGATTACTCAATATGTTGGTATTCATATTATGAATTTACATTTACCTAGAAGTTACTGTCCTCTTAGTATGATATTTCTTATGGGAGGAGTAATTGGTACTAGATTTCTATATCGTTTTTTGCGCTTAATGGCACATCGTTACCATGGTGCGAAGAAGAGTCGAATTATGATAATTGGAGCAGGAGAGGCGGCGAATGTTATTATTCGTGAAATTACAGCAAGTCAATATGTTGATGGCGTTGTTGTATGTATTATTGATGATAACAAATCTAAGATTGGGAGATACATACAGGGGGTTAAGATTGTCGGTACAAGACAGAAGATTGTAGATGCCGCTAAAAAATATGAGATTACTGATATTATAGTTGCAATTCCTTCTGCACCAAGAAAAGAGATTCGTGCTATTCTCGAAATCTGTAAAGAGACAAATTGTGTAATAAAATTATTACCTGGTCTTTATCAGTTGATTAATGAAGAGGTAAGTGTAAGTCGTTTACGAACAGTTGAGATTGAAGATTTACTTGGTAGAGATCCTGTTCGTGTTGATACGAGAGAAGTTTCGGATTTTTTACGTGGTAAGGTAGTAATGGTAACTGGTGGTGGTGGCTCAATTGGAAGCGAATTATGTAGACAAATTGCATCGTTTCACCCAGCGAAACTAATTCTAGTTGATATCTATGAGAATAATGCATATTTTGTTCAACAAGAACTCAAGAATCGTTATCCTCTGATGGAGTTAGATGTGTTAATTGCATCGGTAAGAAATACGAATCGTATGAATCAAATATTTGAGAAATACCGCCCAGAGTTTGTATACCATGCAGCAGCACATAAGCATGTTCCTCTTATGGAAGAGAGCCCGAATGAGGCTATAAAGAATAATGTTGGTGGAACACTTAAGTTAGTAAAGGCGGCGGATAAATATGGAGTAAAACGATTTATATTTATATCCACAGATAAAGCAGTTAATCCTACGAATATAATGGGTGCTTCTAAAAGGATTTGCGAAATGATTATTCAGTCTTATAATCGTAAATCGCAGACGGAGTTTGTTGCAGTTCGCTTTGGTAATGTTCTTGGTAGCAATGGAAGTGTAATTCCATTATTTAAACAACAGATTATGAATGGTGGGCCAGTTACAGTAACCCATCCTGATATTATTCGTTATTTCATGACGATTCCAGAAGCGGTATCCCTTGTATTGCAAGCTGGAGTATATGCTCGTGGTGGTGAAATTTTCGTTCTTGATATGGGAGAACCTGTTAAAATTGCAGAATTGGCAGAGAATCTGATTCGTTTATCAGGCTATATTCCGGACAAAGATATTCGTATTGTTTATACCGGATTACGACCAGGGGAAAAATTATTTGAAGAACTGTTGATGAAAGAAGAAGGCTTGAAAGAGACAAATAATAATCGAATCTTTGTTGGAGAACCAATTGCATTTGATGATGATGCATTTATTAAAGCAGTTGAGAATTTAGATTATATAGCGAAACAAGAGTGTACGGATATTCGTGGGGAAGTAAAGAAACTTGTATCGACTTATGAGTATAAGGAAGTATAGGAAGTTTTATGTTACATTGTCTTTGTCAGGTAAAGGTGATGCGTGTCGAAAACTTCTGAAAAAGGAGTTTGCATACTTTTGTGAACGCTGTTAATATAGTAATTAGAAGAGAGCACATTATGTGGTTTGTAAAATGATGGAATTAAAGCTAAAGGAGTTTAAAAATACATAAAGAAAGGAGGAAAAGAGGATGACAACAGATCAAAAACTTGATTTTCTAATTAGTGAGTTCGGTGAGATGAAGCAAGATATTAGGGAATTGAAAGAAGATGTATCGAACTTAAAGGTAAGCGTCTCAAATCTAAAGGAAGACGTATCGAACTTAAAGGTAAGCGTCTCAAATCTAGAGGAAGATGTATCGAACTTAAAGGTAAGCTTCTCCAAACTAGAGGAAGATGTCTCAAGCTTAAAAGTAAATTACTCAAATCTAGAAGGAGATGTCTCAAGCTTAAAGGTAAACTACTCAAATCTAGAAGGAGACGTAGCAACATTGACGGGAAATGTTATAATCTTACAAAGAGATGTATCTGGAATTAAGATGCTGCAAGAGAATGAGATATGGCCATCGATTAAGAGAGTTGCAGAAGGGCATGCAGATATTGTACGTAATGTCGAAAGCAATCATGCTATCTTGGAAGAGCAAGTTGCAAAGAATGAAGTCTACGATGTGTATATTAAACATCTAGATGCAAGAATTGATGAACTAAAGAGAGCGTAATAATATCTTAGAAACGATGAACTAGAACGACAATGCGGTGATAGATATTACATAATGTAATACAAAGGTGCTTATGTTATATGATAACTATAAAAATGTTGTCATAGCATAAGCACCTTCTTGTTATTTATAAGTAAGATTGTATTACTAAATTGTTATTACAATTTCCCTGCTAATTCCTTAATATAAGCAGTAACTTGATCACGAAGACAATCTCGCTCTAAAGCAAAATCTATAGTAGCTTTAATAAAGCCGAATTTATCTCCAACATCATAGCGAATACCTTCAAAATCATATGCATAAACAGCTTGTAAATCCATTAGACGTTTAATAGCGTCTGTAAGCTGAATTTCACCACCAGCACCAGGCTTTTGTGAAGCTAAGAATGTGAAGATTTGTGGAGTAAGGATGTAGCGACCAAGCACAGCTAATCTACTTGGAGCTTTATCAATAGCTGGTTTCTCTACCATGTCGGTAAGTTTAACACGTCTTCCTACAGGTTTGTGACTTTGTGATGGAGCTACGATACCATATTTGTTAACTTGATCCTTGGCGACAGTTTGAACACCAACAATGGAAGCTCCTGTTTCACGATAGGATTCCATTAATTGTTCGAGAGCAGGCTTGCCGCCGTTATTAACAACAACATCATCCCCTAGTAAGACTGCGAATGGTTCATCTCCAATGAAAGATTGTGCGCATAGTACAGCATGGCCAAGCCCACGAGGTTCTTTTTGCCTAACATAATAGATGTTTGCTAGACTTGAGATATCATTCATCATCTTGAGTTCTTCCTGCTTACCTGCTTTTAATAGATGCTCTTCTAATTCGTAAGAGCGGTCAAAATGATTCTCCATACAGTGTTTGTATGAATTGGTAATAACAAGAATCTCTTCAATACCACTTTGAACGGCTTCTTCAACAATATATTGAATTGTAGGGGTGTCTACAAGTGGTAACATTTCTTTCGGAACTGCTTTGGTTGCTGGGAGGAATCGTGTTCCAAGACCAGCCGCTGGAATAACAGCTTTCTTAATTTTTGCCATCTACTAACTTCTCCTTTTTCTAGAACTCTATTTATTATAATATAATTTCCTTGTTATTACAATGAATAAACTTGTTGTAATTAGGAATAATCTTTCTAAAACGAAGGTCTTATGTTATAATGAGGAACAGGTAATATATTCTAGGTTTCAGATAAAAAGAGAAATAGTAGTTACACAAGTAAAAGCATTATGCAAAAAGAACAATTGGAGGTATGTATGAAGGGAATAATATTAGCAGGTGGATCGGGGACGAGGTTATATCCAATAACAAAAGCGGTATCAAAACAATTGACACCAGTATACGATAAACCGATGATTTATTATCCACTATCAATTTTGATGTTGGCAGGAATAAGAGATGTATTAGTTATTACAACGCCACAAGATAACGCGAGTTTTCGTAGTTTACTAGAAGATGGTTCACAGTTTGGAATTAATATTGAATATGCAGTGCAAGAGTCACCAAGAGGACTTGCAGATGCATTTATAATTGGAGAAGAGTTCATTGGTGATGATAGTGTAGCTTTAATTTTGGGAGATAATTTATTCTATGGACAAAGTTTCACAAAGACACTTGAAAAGGCAGCAAAGTTGGAAGATGGTGCAACGATATTCGGATATTTTGTGCGTGATCCGAAAGCGTATGGTGTTGTAGAATTTGATGAGAATAAAAAAGCGTTATCAATTGAGGAAAAACCAGATATTCCAAAATCAAACTATGCAGTACCAGGATTGTATTTCTATGATAACGATGTAGTTGAGATTGCTAAGAATGTAAAACCATCTATGCGAGGTGAAATTGAAATTACGACTGTAAATCAAGAATATATGAAACGCGGTAAGTTGCAGGTTGAAATTATGGGACGAGGAATGGCGTGGTTAGATACAGGAACACATGAAGCGTTGCTAGAAGCGTCGAACTTTGTTGCAACAATTCAGAAAAGACAAGGATTATATATTGCTTGTATAGAAGAGATTGCATATAAGAAAGGCTTTATTAATCGTGAGCAATTATTGCAGTTGGCAACTCCAATGCTTAAGACAGAGTATGGTAGATATTTAGTAGATATTGCGAATGGTTTATAGAAAATAAATTGAAAAAGACAATTCCAGGAAGTGCTATTATTGAAAATAGCCATTGGGATTGTCTTTTTTGGTTATCAAGAGAAAAGATGGTCCTGTAAAGGTTGAGCATGTAAAAAAATGTTACAAAAAAATTAAGCTTTTATTAAATATTCCAAACTGCCTTATGTTTGCCAAAGAATCCGTTTAATATGGAGGTGAATATTGGGTATGAGTATCTTTAAGTAAAGAGTAATGTGATTTAGGGACAAAGTCTTGAATAGTTACATAGCAATTTAGAAAAGAGGTAAAACATGAAGGCTACGTGGAGGACAATAATGAAAGACAAAAAGAAAGATAAGAAGTTACGCCGTATAAGTAGAATTACTTGTCACGTCATTGTGTTGTGTATGATTGTAGCTATATTCGCTGGAAGCAGGGATAAGGAAACAATCTATGCAGCGGGAAGTGATACAGCAGACTTGCGATTTATATTTACAACAGACATACATGGGCAATTAAACAATACCGATTATGAGACTGGTAGTACCTATGCAACTGGAGGATTAACGAAAGCATATACATTGATTAAAAATGCAAGGAAAGAAGTGGAGTCTTCTAACTATTTAACATTTGATATCGGTGATGCTTTATATGATTATTCAACCGAGTACATATTTTCAGAAGACCAAAAGGCGGTACAGCCTATTTACCAAGCGATAAAGATGATTGGTTATGATGCAATTACATTAGGAAATCATGATTTTGACTATGGTTATGACTATATTATAGGTCAAATTAAGAATGCAGGGTTAAGTGATGTAACGGTAGTTTCGAATGTATATGATTCGAAGACAAGTAAACCTGTATGGAATGAAAACATGATTATCACAAAGAAAGTTAAAACAGACGCAGGTAAGACAGCAACCGTTAAGATTGGTATAATAGGAGAAACAATTCCTGTACTATCAACGAAAACAGAGAGCTATCTTGGTATATTAAAGACAGAAGACATCGTTGAAAGTGTAAAGAAACAAACAGCCATATTGAAGGAAAAGGGCGCAGATGTCATTGTAGTACTTTCACATTCTGGATTAGGTGAAGATGAAGTATCAGAATTGAACTATAAGAATGTATCTTATGCGCTTACACAGATTCCAGATGTTGATGCAGTATTATGTGGGCATGAACATAAGATTTTTCCGAATAAAGATAAGACAACAACACATTATAATTTGCCAGGAGTAGATCGAGATACTAGCTTGATAAACGGGAAAGTATTAGTTATGGCGAATGACCGTGGTAAAAGTATTGGTGTAGCGGATTTGAAATTGAATATCTCAAGCACAGGTAAAGTTACGGTAGCAAGCGGTAAAGGTGAAGTTCGTGAAGTGGATAAAACTAGTACGAAAGCAGATGCTTCATTTAATGGGTTATATGGTACATGGGAAAGTAAATTATTGGATTACACGAAAAAAGAAATTGCTGTTCTTGACAGCGATACAACATTAACAAGTTATTTTGGTTATATCCAAGATACAGCATCAATGCAATTAGTAAACGATGCGAAAATAAGCTATGCACATAAGTATGTGAATACAGTTAAGACGGAATATAAAAACTATCCAATCATTGCTGCAACACAGTATTATAAGTATGGTGTTAACTCTATTGATGACTATGCGAATATTACAGGTGGAGTAACGGAAGCGGATATTGCACAGATACAAGCATATAATGGATACACTGCGTTATACAAAATTACAGGAAAGCAATTACGAGAATGGTTAGAGTGGATTGCAAGTGCATATGAAACAACGTATCAAGAGATGGCATCAAGTGATAGTGTTATGGCAGGTCTTGTTCAATCGGCAACAGGGAAGCCATTAGTCTTAGAAGAATGGCAGAGTAATTGGGGGAATTTCCGTGTATTTGATGGAATCGAATATACAATTAATCCAGTTAGTAAGCCAAGATATGATTTTAATGGTAATAAGATAAATGAGTCAAATCGTATCACAAAGTTAATGTATAATGGACAAAATGTAACGGATTCAATGGAATTTGTTCTTGCAACAGACATTATTACAAAGACGACGGAGGCAACGAAGAACCTTGATAATCAAGCAATATATAAAGGTTATAACCGAGGACAGGTAATTGTAAGTGACTATTTAGAAGAGTATGCAAAGCTTGGTAAAGTGAGCTATGCAGCAGATAATAACTGGGCAGTTGCAGTACCAGGAGGATATAAATTCTTATTAAAGAGTCCTCTTCAATCAGAAACACTTGCTAAGAAATCAAAATGGTATGGGAAAACGGCAATTTCTTCTAACGGAATAGCTTACATACAAGGATACGGTAGCGTTATAAATACCCTTGATTCAAAGCCAAATGTTATTCTTACATCTACAAATAAAGAGACAACGAATAATGCAGTAAAAGTTCTAGTAAAAGCTTATGCAGGATCGGGAATTCAACAGCTTAGATTTTCCTATGGTGATTATAATGTAGAGAGTTCTATATGGGAGAGTGCTACAAGTGTAATAAATGGTGAATTTACAGCTTCAAAAGATGGTGTTTACTCTGTATATGCAAAAGCAGCAAATGGAAATGCAGTAGTTCGTAAGATTGATATAACAAATATCAGTGATACGGACCTTGAAGCACCAAAGGTAGATACATACACAAATAGGAAGACAAAGATTACTGGTACAGCAGAACCGGGCGCAATTATTTATTTTGTAGCAAGTACAGGACGATATAAACACGTAGTAGATGCAGAGGGTAAATTCTCATATGCGTTGCCAAGTCAGCCATCTGGCACAACGGTTCAAGTGTATGTAGAGGATGCGAGTGGTCGTACAAGTAAGAAAAAGACCGTTACTGTAAAACGTACAGGACCAAATGCAAGTACTCTTGATGAGCTTAAGAATACAACAGCAGGAATCACAGGAAACACAAATGATAGTGATGCTACTCTTATTGCGATTGTAGACGAATTAGTTTATGTGGCAAAGAATGGTGGAAAAGCAAATTATGAGGCAAGTGAAATTTATAATAGTGAGTTAACAATTAAAGAAGTTGCTCAAACAGTAGATGAAAACTTAGACTTTAAATTAAGCACACCTTTATTCAAACCTGATGTAAAAGTAAAAGTATATTCTATTGACCTTTTAGGTAGAGCGAGTCGTCTTTATACAATGACAGTGAAATCAGCAGGGCCAAATGCACCTTCTATCTATGAAGTAATGGATGTTGAACGTACTATTTCTGGTAGAGTAACCTCTGTGGAATCAGGTTCTACGTTCAAAGTATATGTTACTGCTGCTGGTAATACATATGAAGCAAGTACAGACGAAAAAGGATACTATTCCGTAAGCGTAGGAAAATTGACAGTAGGCGAGAAGGTTACTGTATATGCAACAGATGTTGTGAATGGAAAAACAAGAACAAGTTATACCTCTTCAAAAGTAGTAGGAGATGTAACCACTTATCTAACACCAAGTGTAGATTCCTTCTTCTTAGACAAAATTACGAATAAGCTGACATCATTTTCAGTATATCTAGATGCAGGAGAAGAAGTATTTGTTTCAATTAATAAAACAGTATATAAAGGTATAACGAATGAAGATGGTGAATTTGTAGTTGATTTAGGCAAAAAGCTTTCTGCAGGTACAAAGATTTATGCGTATACAAGATTTACAAATGGTGCAGTATATGAAGTGGAAGAAGTTAAAGTTATAGCAGATCTTCCATTAGTACCATTTACGACAAATAAGAGTATTACAACGAGTACAAAGACAATTAAGATGGTTACAGATGAGAAGTGTACTCTTGTTATGACGATAGGAGATAAGAAGTATACGAAGACAGCATGCACATATGATAGCACATTAGATGGCTATGTATATTCCTTCTCAATCCCTAAAACGAATTCATCAGAAACAATCAAAGTATATGCTAAGAATAGCGTTGGTTCGAGTAAGACAGTGAAGCTTTCTATATCAGAGACTGCACCAAATGCGCCAAAGGTAGATAAGGTGAAGGCAGCAGACGAAGTGATAACAGGAACAGTTCATTTAATCGCACCAGATACATTAGATGAGTATTCAGATGTAACAGCAAGTAATACGAAAACAGTTGTATATGCAAAGATAGGTAGTAAAAAGTATACAGGTGAAGTAAATGATGATGGTGAATTCACAATTAAAATTCCGAAACAAAAAGCAGGAACAGTGATTACCGTATGGGGAAGCAATACCGCAGGCGGTGATGGACCAGAAAAAGAGATTAAAGTAGTAAAATAACATAGTTTATAAACAGAAGGAAGTCCACAAAATGGGCTTCTTTTTGCATTAAAAATAAGATAAAGAATAAAAAATAAAAAAAAATACAAAAAGTCTATTGACATTGTAGGAAAAATAGAGTATAAATAACTTATAAAACATATCAACTCACTAGGAAATATATAAATTAAAAAGAAAAGGGGAACACATTATGGCAAATATCGCAAAGAAATTAACAGATTTAATCGGAAACACTCCACTATTACAATTAACAAATTATCAAGCAGATAATAAATTAGAGGCAAATGTTATTGCCAAGCTTGAGTATTTTAATCCACTTGGAAGTGTTAAGGATCGTGTAGCTTTTGCAATGATCGAAGAAGGAATTAAACAAGGAAAGATTAATCAAGACACAGTAATTGTTGAACCAACAAGTGGTAACACTGGTATTGGTCTTGCATTTGTAGCAGCATCAAAGGGGTTACGTCTAATTCTTACAATGCCAGATACAATGAGTATTGAGCGTAGAAGAATTGTAGCAGCACTTGGAGCAGAAATTGTATTAACTCCAGGAGCAGAAGGTATGAAAGGTGCAATTGCGAAAGCAAATGAATTAGTAAAAGAATATGGAAACGCGATTATTCCACAACAATTTGAAAACAAAGCAAATCCAGAAATTCATAGAAAAACAACTGCAGAGGAAATCTGGAGAGATACTGATGGTAATGTAGATATTTTTGTAGCTGGTGTAGGTACAGGCGGTACAGTAACTGGTAATGGTGAAGTATTAAAACAGAAGAATCCTAACATTAAGATTGTTGCAGTTGAACCAGCAGCTTCACCAGTACTAAGCGGTGGAAAACCAGGACCTCATAAAATTCAAGGTATCGGTGCTGGATTCGTTCCAGGAGTTATGAATCTTGACATTGTTGATGAGATTATCAAAGTAGAAAACGAAGATGCATTCAATGCTTCAAGAGCAGTAGCAAAAAGAGATGGCTTATTAGTTGGAATATCAGCAGGTGCAGCAATTCATGCAGCAACAGAACTAGCAAAACGTCCAGAAAACAAAGGAAAGAACATAGTTGTATTGTTACCAGATACAGGTGAAAGATACTTATCAACTCCATTATTTGAAGAAGCATAGAATGGATATAGAAATTAAATAGAAGGTTTTTGAAATCAAAATAAGCTACCACACAAAGTGTGATAGCTTATTTTGGCTATGTTAATAACTTATTTTTCAGAGTTTTCTATTACCGTTAATGTACAACTAATAGAAGAACCATTTTCTAGAGTTGCCTTAATAGTAGTAGTACCAACTTCTTTAGCAGTAATTTTTCCTGTTGAGCTTATTATAGCTACATCAACATTGCTACTTGAGAACTTTGGAATTTCAACTGTTGTATTAGGTTTAATAACAAGTAGATTCTCAAGGAATGGATATCTTTTACCAACGGCAAGAGTTAGTTCGGATTTTGCTAAAACAATACTTGCAGCAGGTGGTCCGACCGTGATCTCACATTCTAATGTTTTGATTGTCTTAGATTTCTCTTTAATCGTAGCAGTAATTATAACAGTTCCGTTTTTATCGTTTGTAGTAATTACGCCAGATTTATCAACAGTTGCAATTTCTGTATCGCTAGACTTAAAGGAAACTGTCTGATTGTTCTCTAAATTATATACCTTTAATGTATAGTTTGAGTCAGTTACTAATAATTTGTTTTTAACATTTAGCTTGGCGTTACAAGCATCTTCTTCAGAAGAGTTTGTAACTTGATTTGCTTTTGCAGTAGTAGAAAAATTAGTATTTGGAATAGGTACCGTACTTACTACCATACTTGCAAGAGCAACTGCAAATAACCGTCTTTTTAAATTTTTAACGTTCATACATAACTCCTATCTGCACTTATTTCATGCAACAAGTATTAACATTAACCTATTGTTTTTGTTGTATATATTATATCACATCTCATAGTAATTATATACTTAGTTTTTGTCAGAAACATGTCAAGTTTGAAAGAAATTCTTGTTTTAGCAAGGCATCCAAAAAAAAGAGATATATGGAAACGAAATTACATATCTGCTTGAAAAGCTACCATACAATGGTGATTTCGTAAGAAATTGTTAAGAATTAAAGCAATGGATGCCACTTGTATAATGTTAGCCAAATAAGCTATAATGGATAGTAAGAATATATTTATTGGATGCTGTTAGAGTGAAAACAGAAACGACTAAATTGTAGTTAGTGAAAGGACGGTTAGACTATGCAACATATATTAATAGCCGATGACAATGCTGATATTACTGATATTCTAGCAACCTATGCGCAAAAGGAAGGATTTGAACCTATTGTTGCTTCGGATGGTGCAGAAGCGCTAGAATTGTTTTACGAATATAATCCTGTTGTAGTTTTATTAGATGTAATGATGCCAAAAGAAGATGGATATGAGGTTTGTCGAAAGATAAGAAGTAAATCGAATACGCCAGTTATTCTAATAACAGCAAGAGGAGAAGATTTCGAAAGAATTATGGGACTTGATATTGGTGCAGATGACTATATTGTTAAACCATTCAGCCCAAGTGAAGTAATGGCAAGAGTAAGAGCGGTACTTCGTAGAATGACAAGTACAACTCAGCCACAGAAATCAGAGAATATGATTTCAATAAGTAATCTTGAAATTAATTTAGATGAATATACGCTCTACATAGATAGCAAAAAGATGTCATTGACGAAGAAAGAAATTGAGACTATGTGGACGTTGGCAAGTAATCCGAATAAAGTATTTACAAGAGATAATTTACTAGATAGTTTGTGGGGATTTGATTATTTTGGTGATAGTCGTACAGTGGATTCTCATATTAAAAGATTGCGTGCAAAACTGGATAAGGTAGAGCATTCAGATTGGACGATTAAGACAATTTGGGGTGTTGGATATAAATTTGAGATTGAGGAAGAATAATGGGTATTGTAGATAAAGGTACTAATGTAAAGATATATAATCGAATATCGTTTCGTGTTTATTTTTACTTCGCAATTGTAGTTTGTCTATTTGCCGCAACGTTAGGTGTTATGTTTGTGCAATTAAGTAAGTCTAATTCGAAAGCAACCTATAGAGAGCGTTTACTTAATAAGGGGCAAAGCATAGCAGAGATTCTCAATAATTATATTGAATATGAGAACTATGAGGAATATCCGATATTTTTGATAACAATGAAGAAGCTTGAAACCTCAGAGATGGATATTTGGATTGTAAGTAATGGTGAAGCAGAGAGTCCGATGAATAGTCTTGCAGATACGGATTTAACGAATATAGATTTGAATAAAAGTGTCAAATCCGTTTTAAATCAATCGTTAGCAGGAAAAATTACGGATAAAGTCTATTATAGTGAGATTTATAAAGAGACCGTTATGTCAATCGGAATACCTGTATATGATGAGAATGATGATGTAGTAGGTGCTGTTCTGCTACATTCACCAATTAAAGGGCAAGCACAACTTATCAATACAAGTTTGCGAATGATTTTAATTAGTGCGATTACTGCATTGATGGTATGCTTTGTTGTAGCAATTATCTTTGCCAGAAGATTAACTATGCCGATTTCAAAGATGCGTGTAACAGCACTTGGCCTTGCAGAAGG
>NZ_JAVBNS010000270.1:0-13479 GCF_031551385.1 Anaerosporobacter sp. | reverse complement strand
ATGCGATAAGTGTACGCATTAAAACAATGCAAAGAAACACAGAACATCCATATAATTATAATGTCGATAAGGCACCAAAGACCTATAGTAAAAAGGCTAAAATTGCGAAAGGTTTTATCGATTTATATCTTGCGGAAATATTTGGTCTAGATGTAAGAGAGGAGAAGAGAGACAAACTTTACAGTATTTACAACTATATAGAAAAAAATCTATTAAGCGACATAGGGTTTGCAGAGATTTTTAATAAGCCACTGACTCAAAAGATAATCAAAAAGGCTATTCGCCGCTTGAATTATGCGTTTTTATTCGAGTATTTGTACATGTGTCGTACAAACACGCAGAGCAACCGAAATTACAGTGAATTTGTTGATAAAAACGGCATAAATACTGTGTTATCAAGTGCAAGGATTGTTGAGTATTTCAGTCGCGAAAGCTCTTTGATGTATACAGATGATAATTTGAAAGTGGTTTTTGACAAGCTTATAGATTATATGGAGAAATCAGCGACGTTGAAATAGCAGAGGGGGATATTAAGCAGTTTAAAAATATGATAATCATGGAATTATAAATGCCAAAAGGATACTTCAAATTGAGGTATCCTTTTGGCGATTAGGTTTATTATAATGTGTGGCATTCGATTTGTTATTATAGCTATACTTATTATGTTTGATGCAATTCCCAAGTAGCAATTTCTTTGTATGGATTACACTCTGCTAAGAATAACTTTACTGCCTGTCCTTCAAAGGCAGTAAACATAGCTGTTGCTGTTTCGAAAGAAGCCTTTAACTCGGCATCTGTCAATCTTACAGCGAGGGCTGTATGTGGAACCCATTGATTGGGCAAATAATGACCGTTGTCACCATGAGTAGCTACGCTCTCAATAAGGTTATTGATTTCTATATTAAGGTTTTGCAGATATTCTGTGAATACTGGTGCAATAAACAAAACGTTGGGAACAAAGATACCAAGTGAAGCAAAAAAGATATTATTTGCATGCCAGTTGGTTGTATGAGTATTAAGAATATTTATAATAGGGTTGATATGATCGGTCTGAAAATAGGACAGAGTCAAGTGTGGAGGAATTTTAGTATCAACCATATATGTATTTGCTCCATTTTGAGCGACTGCTTCAATTATTTTTGTAATTTTGTTTGTTGTTTTAAAATCGAAATATAATCCGATGGCGTAATCCATAATTGATTTTCTCCTATAAGATATTAATGTACTCGCAAAGGAGCTACAATGTAAAAATGTGTGAAATGAAATTGATAAATGTTCTAATAAAGCTCAAACGTAAACCCGTTATTAACCGCAAAGATATATGCCGCGGAATCTTTCTTGCAAACGATTGTTGGTGACATATTATAAGAAACACAACTATCGTCAACAGAAGTTACACTTGCAGGTATTGTAATTTTCTTTAGATTTGTACAGTAAGAAAATACATTGTAATTTAATTTGGTAAGTCTGCTTGGTAACGTAATTTCTTCTAATTTGCAACATTCGTAGAATGCACCCTCTCCGATATATGTGATTTTGTTTGGTAAGTTTATCACATTCAATTTCTTGCAATTTTCGAAAGCATAAGAGCCAATAGAAGTTAGAGAAGAAGGTAATTTAATAGTAGATAAACGTATACAATTTTTAAATGCGTCATCGCCAATTGAGTTTAATGCAGAAGAAAATTTGATTGTTGCAAGGTTATTACAATTTTTAAAAGCAGAATCTTGAATTGTAATAACGGAGTTAGGCATTACGACTTTTCTTAAGTGACTATTGTCACGAAATACATTTTTGCCAATTGATTTTACGGTATCAGGAATTGTTAATTCCTGATCAGTTCCGGTGTATTTGATTAGAATACCAGTATTTGTAATTACCATATTATTCTCTTCTACAAGTTGAATCCATTTTGTACCAGTGAATGCGCCTGAACCAACAGATTCAATGGTTTCAGAAAATGCAACATTAGTAAGGTTAGCACAATAATAGAAAGCTTTGTTACCAATGTATTTAACACCTTCTGGAATTTCAACGCTTGTCAAACTACGGCAATGATCGAATGTATATGGTTCGATTGTTGATAATGTAGAAGGAATCTTAATCGTTGCTAAACTAGTACAATATGCAAATGCCCTTGAACCGAGAGCGGTAAGCTTCTTAGGAAGCGTAATATTACTAAGAGCAGTACAAGAGTTAAAAGCACCTGAGTCAATGGAAGTAACCGTAGCAGGGATGGAAATGCTCTTTAATTGATAACAATTATAAAATGATTTGCTACCAATTGCAGTAACAGATTCAGGAATTGTGATATTTGTTAAGGAAGTACAATTGTTGAACAAATCATCTGGAATCTCTGTCAACGTTTCAGGCAAAGTAATAGTAGTTAGTTTGCTACAAGAAGCGAACGTACCTTCTGATAATGTTTTAAGTGTAGAAGGAAGTTCTAGTGTTTTAAGAGAGGACAGCCCAGATAAAGAATACTCCTCCAATGTAGTAAGTTTGCTAGGTAATATTAAACTCTCTAATTTTTTGCAGTTACGGAAGGCATAGGGGTCTATTGTAGTAACGGATTCTGGTATCGCAATGGAAGTTAATTTAGTACAGTCTTTGAAAGTACAAGTGCTAATTGTAGTGATACCAGAAGGAATGGTTGCTTTTTTTAGTGATGTACAGGAATCGAACGCATGATCACCAAGGTATGTTAATGTAGAAGGTAACGTTATTGCAGTTAAAGAGGAATTACTTTTGAATGCATATTTATCAATACAAGTCAGTCCTTCTTTCAAATTAATGCTAGTGAGTTTTTTGCAATTTGTAAAAGCGTTTGTTCCGATACGCGTTACGATGCCATTTATTTTAACAGTGGTTAATTGGGAACAACTTCTAAATGTGGCTGCTTGTATATACGTGATTCTCTCTGGAATTGTAATTTTCTTTAATTTATAACAATAAGAAAAAGAACCTTTTCCTAAGGATTCCAGTGAATTTGGTAAAGTAATTGTAGATAGCTTGTTACAATAGAAGAACGAATAACGAGATATTGTTTTAAGTTTACTATCGCTTGGAATGGTTACAGTTTTAAGATTGGTGCAGTCTGCAAATGCACTAATACCAATTGTCTTTACTGGTGCAGGAATCGTAATCTTAGTAAGTTTGGAACAGTAGTAGAATGCTTCCTCACCAATGTAGTTTAATTTAGCAGGTAACGTAATAGAAGACAAGGAAGAACAATTTGCAAATGTACGATATAAAATCTTCGTTACATTACTGCTTAACTTAACGGTAGTCAACTTGGTACAGTATGCAAAAGCTTCTTCGTCAATTTTTTTTACCGTTGAGGGAATGACAACTTTTTTTAACTTCGTATTATTATAAAAGGCACGTTTTCCAATCGTATGTACATTAGAAGGAATCGTGACAGTAGATGCACTTCCATCATACTGAAGAAGTACCCCATCCTCAATTACAAAATCAGATGACGTAGCAGCTTCTGCTTGGTAGGATTGATGAAAAATACTGACAACGAATAGCAGAAGAAGTAAAGTTAGAAACGATTTTTTTGCTATACTTTTCTTGTTTGTTAGATTCATAATAAGGAACCCCTTTTTCTTAATGATAATTTCTTGGAATATATATCTTATTCTGCAATCCATTTTAATACATAATGTAAGATATGTCTATTTTAATATACATATTTTTCTTTTTGTTTTAACATATAATTTGGTATTTTATACTTAATTGTTATATAGCAAAGAAGCCCTACAACTCATTAATGTAATCATTAATGGATGCAGGGCTTCTTCTGTATAATTCTATTTGGTTTTCAATATAACAGCAAATACAAACGAACTAATCAAGTTCAACTGTAAGCCCTTTATTAACTGCAAAGATATACGCCGCAGAGTCTTTCTCGCAAACAATAACTGGTGACATGCTATAAGAGATACAATTGTTATCAACAGCAGTTACACTTGCTGGAATCGTAATTTTCTTTAGTTTGTAACAATAAGAAAATACATACGAATTTAGTTTTGTAAGTTTATTAGGTAAAGTAACTTCTTCTAATTCATAACAACTGTAGAATGCACCGTTTCCAATATACGTGATTTTGTTTGGTAAACTTATAGCATTTAGTTTCGTACAACTTTCAAAAGCGTAAGAACCAATTGATGTTAAAGTAGATGGAAACTTAATAGTGGATAAACTTGCACAGTTTTCAAATGCATTATTGCCAATAGATTTTAATGCAGAGGAAAGTTTAATTGTTGCAAGATTACTACAATTTCTAAAAGAAGAATTATGGATTGTAACAACAGAGTCAGGTATAACAACTTTTGTTAAGTAACTATTGTCACGAAATACATTTGCAGCAATGGATGTTACAGTGTCTGGAATTGTTAACTCCTTAGCAGTTCCAGTGTATTTAATAAGGATACCGCTATCTGTAATTACCATATTCTTGTCTTCTGCAAGTTGAATCCATTTTGTACCAGTGAATGCGCTTGAACCAACTGATTCGATAGATTCGGAAAATTTAACATCTGTAAGGTTTGCACAATAGTAGAATGCACGGTTGGCGATGGTTTTCACACCTTCTGGAATTTCAATGCTTGTCAAACTACGGCAACGTTCAAAGGTCAGTTCCTCGATTGTTGATATGGTAGAAGGAATCTTAACCGTTGCTAAACTAGTACAATTTGCAAATGCGCCTGAACCAAGAGAGGTAAGTTTCTTTGGAAGTGTAATCTTGCTAAGAGCAGTACAGGAGTTAAATGCATCTGAGCCAATCGTAGTAACAGAAGATGGAATAGCAACACTCTTTAATTGATAACAATTGAAAAATGCTTCGCGTTCAATCGTGGTAACGGATTCAGGAATTGTAATCGTTGTTAATGAGGAACAATCGCTGAATAAAGCTGTTGGAATCGCTGTTAACTTTTCAGGCAATGTAATAGTAGTCAATTTACGGCAAGAACCGAATGTACCTTCTGATAATGTTTTAAGTGTAGAAGGAAGTTCTAGCGTTTTAATAGAGGAAAGCCCTGATAGTGAATAAGCTTCCAATGTAGTTAATTTACTAGGTAATGTTAAACTCTCTAACTTGGAGCAATCGCTGAAAGCGTAGCTCTTTATTGTTGTAACAGATTCTGGTATTGCGATGGAAGTTAACTTATTACAATACATAAATGTTCCTTGATTAATCGTAGTGATACCAGAAGGAATTGTAATTTTCTTCAGTGATGTGCAGGAAGTGAATGCATAATCACCAATATGTGTTAGTGTAGAAGGCAACGTTATTGAAGTTAAAGCAGAATTACTACTGAAAGCGTAGTTTTCAATAGAAGTTAACCCCTCTTTTAAATTGATGCTAGTGAGCTTGTTGCAATGCAAAAAAGCATATGTTCCAATACGTGTTACGACACCTTCTATTTTAACTGTCGTTAATTTGTTGCAACCTTGAAAGGTACTTGGTTGTATATATGTGATTTTCTCTGGAATCGTAATCTTTTGCAATGTGTAGCAATAGTTAAAAGATCCTTTTCCTAAAGATTCAAGCGATTTTGGTAAAGTGATCCCGCTTAGTTTACTACAATAGCGGAAGGAATAACGGGATAGTGTTTTGAGTTTACTATCGCTTGGAATGGTTACGGTTTTTAGATTGTAGCAGCCTTGAAATGCAGCAATACCAATTGTTTTTACTGGTGCAGGAATCGTAATCTTAGTAAGTTTGGAACAGTTACTAAATGCTTCCTCGCCAATGTAGTTTAATTTGGCAGGTAACGTAATAGAAGACAAGGAATAACAATTTGTAAATGTTCGATATAGAATCTTCGTTACATTACTGCTTAACTTAACGGTAGTCAACTTGGTACAGTAAGCGAAAGCTTCCTCATCAATTGTCTTTACTGTAGAAGGAATCGTAACTTGTTTTAACTTTGTGTTATTATAGAAAGCACGTTTTCCAATCGTATGTACATTGGAAGGAATCGTAACAGTAGTAGCAGTTCCCTTGTACTGGGTGAGTACGCCATCTTCAACGACAAAATCAGATGATGTAGCAGCTTCTGCTTGATGTGTTTGATATGAAATTGTGAAAACGAATAGCAGAAGAAGTAGTGCAGGAAACAGTCGTTTTATACGATGTATTTTATTATGTGGATTCATGTGAAATCTCCCCTTTCTTATATAGATTCATTATAGGATTTACCAACTATACTGTCAATGTAATAAGGGGGAGGCGTCATGATTTTAATAATTTCGTAAGGTTGTTGGAAAGTTTTTCAATAGGGAAAAGGAATAAATTTCACATTTTCGTAATATAAAAAAATACAAATCGTCATAAAAACGCCACATTTTCGTAATATAATGTAACAAAATTGTAACAATTTAAATGTGAATTTACTTTTCATGTTAAGACAAAAATAAGGAGTACATTTTTATTATGAAAATATTACAAAAAAGAATTTTGATGGTATCAGCAGCAGGCGTGTTATTATTAGGCACAACAACATTTTCAAATATAGCGCAAGCGAGTAATGTGGTGAATTATACTACTGATAACTACACATATAGTACAGAAGATGTAGAAAAACTATTAGAGGATACTTGTGCATGGCAAGATATTAGTCTTACTTTTAATAGCACAGCATTAGTAGAGGACGCCATAAAACTTGAAGAAGAGGCAGATAAGCAAAGTGCTTTAGAGGAAGAGGTTATTGAAGAAGAAAAAAAATCAGAAATAATAATTGCGCAAGTCGATTATTATCTGAATATTAGAAGTAGTGCAAGTGAGGATAGTGAAGTTCTTGGTAAGCTATATAATAATGGTATTGGTGTTATTATGGAAGAAAAAGATGGTTGGTATAAAATTAAATCTGGTTCTGTTGTTGGATATGTAAAAGCGGATTATGTATTAGCGAAAGAAGAAGCACGAAAAAAAGCCGATGAAGTTGGAAAACATTTAGCAACGGTTACAACGACAACATTAAAGGTAAGAGAAAAGGCGAAAGAAGATGCAACAGTTCTTACTTTAGTCGGAGAAGGTCAAATATTATCTGTAAAAAAGGAATCAGAAAATTGGGTAAAATTTAAAGTAGATGATTATATAGGATATGTTTCTTCAGAATATGTAAAAGTATATATAGAGAATGAGGAAGCGGAATCAATTGAAGAAGAGCAAGCAAGATTAGAAAGAGAAGAGCAGGCGAAGAGAGAGGTATTATTGGAACAACAAACGGCGTTGAATAATGAAGTACATACAAGTAGTAAAAGTACGTCAAATAAAACATCAAGCAAAACATCAAAAAAGACAGTTTCTTCTGTAGGTAGTTCTTCATCACAATCAAATTCATCAACCAGTGCGTCACTTGGGCAACAAGTTGTTAATTATGCACTTCAATTTAAAGGCAACCGATATGTGTATGGTGGTACAAGCTTAACAAATGGTACAGATTGTTCAGGGTTTGTAATGAGCGTATATAAGAATTTTGGTTTTTCATTACCGAGAACTTCGAGTGAACAAGGTGTAACAGGGAAAAAGATAGCAAGTATATCACAAGCGCAGCCAGGAGATTTAATTGCTTACTATGGTCATATTGGAATATATATAGGAGATGGGAAACTAATTCATGCGAGTTCGCCAGAGAGTGGAATTATTATATCTAATGTAAACTATAGAAAGATTAAATCGATTCGAAGAATTCTCTAATTAGAAGTACTATAATCACAATACGCAAAATGAATGTTTTTGTGTATTGTGATTATTTTTCGTTAATAATAAAGGGTAAAGGGAGTGGGTGATGGTATGTCCAAATCGACATGTAGTATAGAGAAAAAAAGAATATTGATAATAGATGATGAAGAACGAATAAGGGAAATACTTCGAGTTTATATTGAACATAGTGGATATGAAGTTTTCGAAGCGGCAAACGGAAAGGAGGCGTTGAAAATCCTTAGGGAGCAAAAAATTCATCTTGTGATATTGGATTTACTGCTGCCTGATATACAAGGAGAAGAACTATGCAAGGATATAAGAAGACGATATGATTTACCGATTATAATGGTTACAGGGAAAACAGATGAAAGTAGTATGGTATATGGACTATCCATTGGCGCAGATGATTATATTGTTAAGCCATTTAGTTTAAGAAATGTAGTGGCGAGAATAGAAGCTGTACTTAGAAGGTATTGCGTAGATTCTTTAGAGTTGGTATTGCTAGATGACTATCTTTCCTATGATTTTGAGAAAAAGATAGTCATGATACAAGGAGATGAGGTACATCTAACCCCGACAGAATATAAGATATTTGAAACATTAGCAACTTCGCCAAATCGCATATTCTCAAGGGCGCAGTTAATTGCATATGCGCTTGGCGATGAATTCGATGGTTATGATAGAAGTATTGATACGTATATAAAGGGACTGCGCCAAAAAATTGAGCCAAACCGTAAGAAACCGAAATATGTTGTCACAGTGCATGGAATTGGGTATCGGTTTATGAAAGAATAAGGTGTTTTGAAATCATATCCTTGAATGTGGTGACTTTATGGTAATGATTAGGGCGTACAGTATAGACAATTTATGCACACACTAGAATTGTATTTTTTTATTATACTTAGTAAGCAATCTTGTAAAATCATCATATTCTCTTAAAAAATCATATTGTGGGCTATTTTCTAGTTCAGCAAGTATGGGAGGAAGCATCTTTTCGCCGTAACTTGCTGAACCTGTTTTATTAATTCGATTATAGAGAACGGAATCTTTTGTGCACCACCCTGTTGTTATGGCGGAAAGAAGCGAATTAAGTAAGGACAAGCTTTCAGAAACATTGTTTTCTTTCAGTGCAATTTGCAAAGGTGCAACAAAGGAGTTGAATTCCCATAGATCGAAGAGTGAAACAGTTTTTTGATAAATAAGAGAAATCTGTTTTGCCTTGTCGAGTGCATCGGTAGCAAGTTCAATATCGATTAATTGTAGTAAAATCCCTTGTACTTCGTTGATACTAGTAAGCAATTGGCGTTCCATAATTTTAGCAGCTTCCTCAATTTTATCTTGTTCTAAGAAAATATTTGCTTGAAGAAGTTGTTTGTTAAGGACGTTTCGTTCGGGCAATAAATCAATCATTTCCTGTGCCTTATCGTATTCTTGTCGCCCTGTATACTTCGAAGCTAGCATATAAGTGGCATTCACACGTATCTCTTCGTTGTCACTTTTACTTGCGCGTTCATACCAAGTAAGGATTTTGTTTTGGTATTCAATCTTGGCATCCGAAGACAAATCAGACATTACAAGTGAGCCATCCATTACTAAGGAAATAGAATGAAGCAAGGAATAGGAATTAGGATATTCATGGATTTTTTCTTGAACCATTGTAAAGCCAGCGTCAAATCCATGCGTAGCGATTGTTTGTACAACTTCATTGCTGAAATGCATAATTTCCGTATCAGATAAATCTTCGTTAAAACAGAATAAAGTATTCAGATCAATCGTAAGAAGTCTCGCAAGGGCTGGTAGTAACGAGATATCGGGACAGGTGATTCCGTTTTCCCATTTGTTCACCGCAGGAGTGGAGACGCCGAGATATTCTGCGACTTGTTCCTGCGTAAGACCCTGTTCTTTTCTTTTTTCTCGAATAATGGTATTCATTGGCATAATGTATTTCCTCCGTACTGTGTTAGATACTATGTTAGAATGCTCTTATTTAAGTTGATTATAACAGGCAAACGAATGATTCACAATTGAGTAGTTGTTAATATGCGAAGTGAAAAATTAACGACAAGTTAATAGGATTTGTATGTTAAATAGAATCAACCAGATAAAAATCAAATAAAAACTACAAAAAATGAGACTTATTGCATATTGCATTGTGGGTAGACACTTGTTATAATTAGGATAATTATGAGTTATTAATAGAGTGTATGTGGAGGTACATAAATGCAAGTAAATAATGTTACAAGTACAACTCAGATAGTAAACCAAGCAAATACAGTGTCGAATACAAAGAAAACTTCATCGACGTCTTTTGATAGTTATTTAAATCAAGATAAAGAAGTATCTTTAGAAGATATCTTTGAAAAGGCAGCAGATAAATATAACGTGAGTATTGATTTATTAAAGGCAATTGCAAAACAGGAGTCTAACTTTAAAGCAGATGCGGTATCAAGAAGTGGGGCAATGGGTGTAATGCAACTTATGCCTGCAACAGCAAAAGAGTTAGGCGTAAAGGATGCATTTGATGTAGAGCAAAACATTATGGGTGGAGCAAAGTTGATTTCCAAACTATTAGATCAATACGATGGAGATACAAAACTAGCATTAGCAGCCTATAATGCAGGAAGTGGAAATGTAAGAAAGTATGGTGGAATTCCTCCTTTCAAAGAAACGCAGAATTATGTTGTAAAAGTAATGCAGTACTTTGAGCAAAATTTAGATGCATCTGGTGTAACGGTAGCTAATAAGACAGCATCAAACAATACGCAAACTACAAAGAATGAAACTACGACAGTTCCAACAATTGTTACGGTAGCAAATTCTTCAGATGATGTGGAAGTTGTGAATAGCATATCAACAACAGAAGAATTAGCGGACAGGCTAGATGAGATTTTCTCAATGAATGATTATCTTAAAATGATTGAAATTATGTTTGGTGATGAAGAGGATAAGACGGAACAAGAAGATACCATCTATCAATCTTATAATCAATTAGCAGTGTCAACGCCAGTTATTAATATGTTAAAAGGTATATAGAAGATAAGATATATGAATAAGTAATAGGGACATCAGACGGAATATGTTTGGTGTCTTTTGGGTTTTGCATTATTATTATATTAGGAATGGAGAATAATATGAAGGAAATTATTAATATTTTATTGGTTTCATGTGTACCTGCTTTTTTTACTGGAATTATTACATATTTAACAGCGGTAAGGAATGCAAAGACAAAGATAAATTCTTTGGTTGAAAAGAATAAGCATGAGATTGAAAAGCTTATGAGACAACATGAAGTAGATATTGAATCACTAAAAGAAAAGCATCAATTAGAGACAGAGAAAAGTAATCAAGAACATAAGCATAAGATGGAAATTTTAGAGCTGGAGCATAGAAATGAAATGGAGAGCAAAGAAAAAGAGCAAAGTAATGCTGCGATGTATGGTGTAATGACGGATATGCTTAAAGAACCAGAAAAATTAGTGGGATTAATGGAGCTTGTGAATAATCCGATTTTTAAATAGTGATTTAGATTTATGTACTATTATGAGGAGCTATAATTATGGAGAAAAAGATATTTATATCATATGCATGGACAAATGAAGAATACCAAGGAAGAATAATTGAACTTGCAACTAGATTAAGAAATGATGGAATTGATGTAATTTTAGATAAATGGGATTTACATATTGGTGCCGATCGCTTTGTTTTTATGGAGGAATCTATTGAAAAAGCAGATAAAGTTCTTATAATGTGTAATAAGGAGTATAAAGAGAAGGCAGATAAGAGATTTGGTGGTGCAGGTCAGGAAACAATGATTATTGCTCAGGAAATATATGAAAAAACCACACCAGAAAAATTTATTCCAATGATAATGGAACGAAGTTTATTAGGAAACGAGTATGTTCCTAAATATTTAAAATCATTGATATATATAGATTTTACAAGTAGAGATCTAAATTTTGAATATAAAAAATTAATTCATGTCATATGTGGCAAAACATATGACATGAAACCTAGATTAGGGAAGTTGCCTGACTATATAGAAATGCGGTTACAAAATGAAGATGAGATTGATAGATACAAATCAAATTTCTCGATAAGACTAAACTCGGTGTTAAAAATGATAAATGATTGTGGATATAGTCACGAAAAGTTGAACATGGAAATGTTAGGTGAATTATTGGGGTTGAGTTCTGTTAATGAGATGAATAAATATTATTATGGAAATGAAGAACCACCATACATTTTTTTGGACAGGATGTCAGATTTATTAGGACTTAATAGTGAGTGGTTTAAGTTTGGAAAAGGTAATCCATATCAAAATAGATTACGACGTTATTTTAATGCTAATGATTTATATAGAGAAATAATAAATGAAAAGGCAGTTTATTTTTTTACAATAGAGGCTACATATAGAAGAGAATTGGGGGTGGTTGTAAAAAAAGATAAATTTAAATATGTGTGTTATCCAAGAGCATTTACATTCCACTCTGATGTTGGAGCAGGAGGCGAAAGTGAATTATATTCTGTATATACGTTTTTAAAAAAATTATATGCGAAAGGAAGAATGCCTTCAGAGGTGTGGTATGTATCAGAACAAGAGTTTGATGATTTACTGTCCGGGAAGATTTATCCAGGATTAGTTACTAAACATGGAAGGAATAGGGCGAATTATATGCTTGATGATTTTATAGATTTGTTTAGAAATGATGATGAAAAACAACAGTATTGTAGTCTGTATGGAAAAACATTTATAGAAAGTCAAAAACTAATAAAGACGCGCCTTATGTATAAAATAAAGAGTTCACAGTAGCTTTGAATAATATATACACATGTAACATAGATTCTAAAACCCGATTATTTAGGTACTTCCTGCAATGCATTTTTGAAAGATGCAATTATTGTTCTAAAATACTATTAGAGAATTTGTGGATATTTTTGGGTGAAGCGGTTTAATGAAAGGCGTCTATTTATTATAAGAAGCAAGGAAGAACGCCCAGTTGAATAAACTCCAACTGGGCATAGATGATAAAAACAAGTAACATTCTGTAATATCAAATATCCTTTACTTTAACTATCTTTTGATCTTTGATTTCTAATACAATATCTGCCGCATTATCAATTAAACTTTTATCGTGTGAAACAAAAAGGATAGTTCCCTCATAACTTTTCATCATCAATTCTAAAGCTTCCATGCCGACAAGGTCAAGATAGTTTCCAGGCTCATCCATAAGAAGTATATTATATCGCCCTAAAAGCATTTTGGTGATAAGAAGTTTAATAATTTCACCTCCCGAAAGGACACGCAAATTTTTTGAGATATCAGTAGAAGCAAATCCCATAGAGCTTAATACAGCATAAATCTCTGAAATATTATAGTCACAATTTTCTTTCATAAATGAGAGTATGGTTTGCTCCATTGTAAATTTATATCCTGTTTGAGAAAAATAGCCTATTTCTGCTTTAGGGGAAATCGAAAGTTCATTGGCTCGTTCGAGTATCATTTTTAAGAGAGTGGTTTTTCCAGTACCATTTCCTCCAGTTAAAGCAACTTTTGCACCGAGAGGAATAACGAAACTAGAGTGATTGAGGATTGTGCGTTCACCAAACTTTACTGTGATATCCTCTCCAACAATAGGGAATTTATTGTGTAATTCCAATGCTTTGCTCTGGCGAAAGCGAACATTATGAAGAGATTGAGGTGCATGAATTTCTCCTAAAGACTCTAATCGTTTTTCTATGTTTTTAGCAGCTTGATATAATTT
>NZ_JAVBNS010000219.1:0-33964 GCF_031551385.1 Anaerosporobacter sp. | reverse complement strand
ACTCAATTTATGTTGTGTATGCTTCTTGCTTCACGTACATTAACACAAAACACGCGACACATCTAAGTACTTCTAGGTGTATACAGATAAAATATCCAAAAGTTACGGAAACGCCCTCGATTCGGCATCCTGCCTCAGCTCAGGCTGGCTCGGCGTCCATGCCTCGCCTTTCTAGTTTATACAGCATACACCAAGAAGTACTATAGATATTTCGCTAGTATTTAAAATAAGTAGTAGAATAATGGAATGATAGCATAGTTAGAAATAACAAGTCAAGGTTTCTACGCTAGAATTTGCATATTTTGAGAAGAAGTGCTATAGTATCAATTAGTGTAGTTGTTCAAATTGGAAGAATGTAAAGGACGCATTCTTTGTAGAGTGTTTGTGCCGTTGATGTGGCATGATAAGAAGAGTATAGTTGAATTAGGAGTCTGTATGTTTCATGGATTCTTAAGTTATTGAAAGGAGTACATTTAGAATATGACTAAGATAGACATTATATCAGGATTTTTAGGAGCTGGTAAAACAACTCTAATTAAGAAGTTAATAGAAGAGGCTTTTAAAGGTGAAAAGCTAGTTTTAATTGAAAACGAATTTGGTGAAATCGGTATTGATGGAGGTTTTTTGAAGGAAGCAGGTATCGAAATTACAGAGATGAATTCAGGCTGTATCTGCTGTTCGTTAGTGGGCGATTTTGGGACAGCCCTTCAAGAAGTAATTACAAAATATGCTCCAGAGAGAATTATTATTGAACCTTCAGGGGTTGGTAAATTATCTGATGTAATTAATGCAGTACAAAAAGTAAAAGAAGAGAATGATTCTATTACGTTAAATAGTTTTACAACGGTTGCGGACGTGAACAAATGTGGAGTGTATATGAAAAACTTTGGTGAGTTCTATAATAATCAAGTAGAAAATGCAAGTACTATTATTCTTAGCCGTACACAGGCTACAACAGAGAAGAAGTTAGATACTTGTGTAAAAGCATTAAAAGAGCATAATGAAAATGCAGTAATTATTACAACACCATGGGAAGAGATTACTGGTGAGACAATTCTAAAAGCAATGGAGAGAAAAACTGACCTTGCGAAGGAATTATTAGAAAGTGAAGAAATTTGTCCAACATGTGGACATCACCATGATGAGGAGCACCATCATCACGATCACGACCATGAATGTTGCGGACATCACCATGATGAAGAACATCATCACGACCATGACCATGAATGTTGCGGACATCATCATGACGAGGAGCACCATCATCACGATCACGACCATGAATGTTGTGGACATCACCATGATGAGGAGCACCATCATCACGACCATGACCATGAATGTTGTGGACATCACCATGATGAACACCATCATCACGACCATGACCATGAATGTTGCGGACATAATCACGGTGAGGAACATCACCACCATCATCATGCAGATGATGTGTTTACGAGCTGGGGTGTGGAGACGCCACACAAATATGAAGAGGCAGAGTTAAGAGAGATTCTTGAGAAACTTGCGAATACGGATTCATATGGTATGGTGTTACGTGCGAAGGGGATTGTTCCAAGCACAGATAATACATGGTTACATTTTGACTTAGTACCAGGTGAAGTTGAAATACGTCATGGGGCGGCTGATTATACAGGTAGATTATGTGTAATTGGAGCAGAATTAAAGACAAAAGATATTGAAGAATTATTTCATGTTGGATAAATGAAAAGAAAAAAGAAGGATATATATTCGTTATGTTTTAGAAAGGGGCACATTTCGTATTATGGCTGAGATACCTGTTTATGTGATTTCTGGATTTTTAGAAAGTGGCAAGACTTCATTTCTTACAGAAACAATCCAAGATAAAGATTTCCTAGATGGAGGACTCTCTCTTCTTATTGCTTGTGAAGAAGGAGAAGAAGAGTATGATGAGAAAGAATTAGAGCAATTGAATATAGTGAAGGTTGTAATAGAAGAGGAAGAAGATTTAACAGAGGAATTAATGTTTGAGCTTCAGAAAACATATAAGCCAGCACGTGTGTTAATTGAATTCAACGGTATGTGGAAAGTGGATCGTTTAATCAATGAAGTACTTCCAAATCCCTATACGATTGTTCAGATTATTACGTTAGTAGATGCAACAACATTTGAAGTATATATGAATAATATGCGTTCTCTTATGGCAGAGCAATTCAAGATGACGGATATGGTAATATTTAATCGTACCACAGATGAGACAAATCAATCTTTCTGTAGAAGAAATGTAAAAGCGGTAAATCGAAGAGCGCAAGTGTATTTTGAAGGATTCCATGGTGATGCAATCGAGGAAGAACCAGAAGAGTTGCCATTTGACATCAATGCACCTGTTATAACGCTAGAGGACGAAGATTTCGGACTTTGGTATATGGATGCACTTGATAATTTAGATAACTATGTAGGAAAAACAATTAAGTTTCGTGGTTATGTATATAAACCTGACCGTTTCACAAAAGGAGTATTAGTACCTGGAAGATTTGCAATGACATGTTGTGCAGATGATGTTGCCTTCATAGGATTTATCTGCAAATATGAAGGCGCAGAGAACTTTGTGAGTAAGCAATGGGTTAATGTGACAGCAGAGATTGGGAAAGAGTTCCAACAAGAGTATAAAGGGGAAGGCCCTGTTTTGTATGCGAAGAGTATAGTGTTGACGGGAGAACCAGAAGAGAAGTTGGTTTATTTTAGTTAGACGAGAATAGCAAATAACAATTATATATAATATAAAAATTTCTAATAAATTACGAGCTTGCAGTTTAATAATTTATGTAGTATAGTATCAATAGAGGTTCGTATGACTGGCGGAAAATGGGAGCACCCATAGGGAGTACGAATAATTATATCTAGCCGACCGCCTGGGCAACCACACTATTTTGGTTACCCAGGCGGTTTTCTATTGCAACTCTATAAACCAAACCAATAAACCAAGAATAATTAAAACACGCAAAAGAAGAAGTTTTGGTAAACAAAAGGTGTGGACCTATCGACGTAACAAAATGTATAGTCAAATCAAAGGAGAGAAAACATGAGAGCATTAATTAGTGTATCAGACAAAACTGGTATTGTGGAATTTGCCAAAGAACTTGTAAGCCTTGGTATTGAAATTATTTCAACAGGTGGAACTTATAGTAAGTTACAAAGCGAAGGAATTCCTGCTATTGAAATTTCAGAATTAACTGGCTTTCCTGAATGTTTAGACGGTCGTGTAAAGACATTGCACCCAATTGTACATGCTGGATTATTAGCAATGCGTAGCAAACCAGAACACATGAAACAATTAGAAGACTTGAATATCGAAACAATTGATATCGTAGTTGTTAACTTATACCCATTTAAAGCAACAATCTTAAAAGAAGATGTTACAAGAGGAGAAGCTGTTGAGAATATCGATATCGGTGGACCAACAATGCTTCGTAGTGCAGCGAAAAACTATCAAGATGTTGCAGTAGTAGTTGATCCTAGAGATTATGAAACAGTATTAACAGAGTTAAAATCAGAGAAAGAAGTTTCACTTGATACAAAATTCTACTTAATGCAAAAAGTATTCATGCATACATCAAACTATGATACTATGATTGCAAATTACTTAAAGAATGAAAGAAATGATCATGAACTTCCAGAAACATTAACAATGACATTCGAAAAAGTTCAAGATATGAGATACGGCGAAAACCCACATCAAAAAGCAGCTTTCTACAAAGAAATTGGTAAGAAAGTTGGTTCTATTGCAGATGCGGTTCAATTAAATGGAAAAGAATTATCATTTAACAACATCAATGATACAAATGGCGCACTTGAATTATTAAAAGAATTCACTGAGCCAACTGTAGTAGCTTGTAAACATGGAAATCCATGTGGTGTTGGTAGTGCAGATGATATTGTAGTAGCATGGGATAAGGCATTTGACGCAGATAAAGTTTCTATCTACGGTGGTATCGTAACAATTAACCGTGAAGTAACTTTAGAACTTGCTGAGAAGATGAAACCAGTATTCCTTGAAGTATTAGTAGCTCCAAGTTACCAAAAAGAAGCACTTGAATTACTTCAAACTAAGAAAAACCTTCGTGTACTTGAATTAAAAGATATCGAAGTACCACAAGATAAGAATGCATATGATCTTAAAAAGGTAAATGGTGGTCTTATTGTTCAAACAATCGATAGTGAATTAATGAACGAAGAAGAATTACAAGTAGTTACAGATCGTGCTCCATCTGAAAAAGAAATGGACGACATGAGATTTGCTTGGAGAGTTGTTAAGTTTGTTAAATCAAATGGTATCGCTCTTGCAAAAGATAAGCAAACAGTAGGTATCGGACCTGGTCAAGTAAATCGTGTATGGTCAACAAAACAATCGATTGAACATGCAGCAGAATTAATTGACGAGAATGCAACAAAAGGTGCAGTATTAGCATCTGACGCATTCTTCCCATTTGATGATTGTGTTGAAGCAGCTCATGCGGCTGGAATCACAGCAATTATTCAACCAGGTGGTTCTATTCGTGATGAAGATTCTATTAAGAAATGTAACGAATACGGAATCGCAATGGTGTTTACTGGAATGAGACATTTTAAACATTAATTTTATGTCAATCATATAGAAATAGCAAAACCTCATTTGTTGGATAAAATCTGGCAAATGAGGTTTTTGGCATAAAATTAAGTTGAAAATCGTACAATCATTAATTGTTAAAGAGGCAAAACAAATCAAGTAATATATCGAATTAGAGTAAAAATACAAAAAAAGAGATGGCGAATCAAATTCACCATCTTTTTTTTGCATTACCACGTTGATTTTATAGTTTAACTACGTTAGTAGCTTGAGGTCCTTTGTCACCATCAACAACATCGAATTCAACTTTGTCACCTTCGTCAAGAACTTTGAATCCATCCATTTGTAAGGCTGAAAAGTGAACGAAGATATCTTTTCCTTCTTCATCAGTAATGAAACCGAATCCTTTACTAGCGTTAAACCATTTTACTGTACCATTTTTCATAAATAGTGCCTCCTAATACATTATAGCGGGTAGTATTCCCTCTCAAATTTAGACAAATCACATATCCTTATTGGATAAAGTCGATAGGCGAATTAAAACAAAGTTCAAATTAAGACTGTCGACGTAATGAAAAGCTATATATAATTTACCATAAAAATCGAAAAAAGTCAATTTATCACACTAAAAAAACAATTAAAAAAATTTAAGAAAAGCGTTTAAATAAGGCGTTTTGGTGACAAAATGTAAGTAGTATGCTATAATTTAAGGAAATGGTAAAAAATTATAGTTATGAAGAAATAAGGTAGTTCCATAACATGAAAGATAGGCAAGAATGTTTATCTAAAAACTAGGAGGAAATTGATAACATGTCAAAGAATATAAAGAGCATTGAAGAATTAAGTAGTATGCCACAATATGAAATTACAACATCACAGTCGGTTGAAGAATTAAAGACATTGGGAATTATACTAAAGCATAAAAAGAGTGGAGCTCGTATTGTTGTAATGTCGAATGACGATGATAATAAAGTATTCTGTGTTGGTTTTAAAACGCCGCCACTTGATTCGACTGGAGCAGCACATATTGTAGAGCATACGGTATTGTGTGGATCGAAGAATTTCCCTGTGAAAGATCCATTTATTGAATTAGAGAAAGGTTCTTTGAATACATTCTTGAATGCAATCACATATCCAGATAAGACAATCTATCCAATTGCAAGTTGCAATGATAAAGATTTTCATAATTTAATGCATGTATATATGGATGCTGTTTTCTATCCGAATATCTATAATAAAAAGCAGATTTTTGAACAAGAAGGTTGGCATTATGAGTTAGAGAACAAAGAAGATGAATTAAAGATTAATGGTATCGTATATAATGAAATGAAAGGTGCATTTTCTTCACCAGAGCAAGTACTGTTTCGTTTAATTAAAAAGTCATTATTCCCTGATACTGCTTATGGAACAGAGTCAGGAGGAGACCCAGATAATATTCCAGACTTATCGTATGAAGAATTCTTGGATTTCCATAAGAAATATTATCATCCAGTGAATAGCTATATCTATTTATATGGAGATATGGATATTGAAGAAAAATTAAATTGGTTAGATAACGAATATCTAGCACATTTTGAACAAATCAACGTAGATTCTCATATAGAGACACAAAAACCATTTGCTAAGCCAATAGAAGTAGTAACGAAATATTCTATCTCTGCAGAAGAATCAGAAGAGAATAATACGTATGTAAGTTATAATACGGTAGCAGGCTCTTCCACAGATGCTAAATTGGTAATGGCTATGAAAGTACTTGACTATGTATTGTTAAGTGCGCCAGGAGCACCATTAAAGCAAGCAATACTAGATGCGAATATTGGTCAGGATATTCTTAGTGAGTATGATGATAGCGTTATGCAACCAATGTTTAGTATTATAGCGAAGAATGCGAATGAAAGTGATAAAGATAAATTCCTAGCGGTAATTCAAGAGACATTGAAAACAATTGTAGCAGACGGCATTGATGAAAAAGCATTACGTGCAGCAATTAATTTCTATGAATTTAAATACAGAGAAGCGGATTTTGGACAATTTCCAAAAGGACTTATGTATGGTATTCAAGTGCTTGGAAGCTGGTTATATGATGATACGAAACCATTTGTTCATGTAGAGGCAAATGCAATATTTGAATTCTTAAAAGAAAAGATAGGAAGTGGCTACTTCGAAGAATTAATTCAGAGATATCTAATTGACAATACACATGCAAGTGTTGTTATTGTAAAACCAGAGATTGGATTGACAACAAAAGTAGAAGAAGAGATGAAGCAAAAGCTTGCAAACTATAAAGCAAGTCTTAGTGAAGAAGAGATAAACCAGATTATTGAGAATACAAAAGAATTAACAAGATACCAAGAGCAACCATCAACACAAGAAGAATTACAAACAATTCCGTTGCTTGCAAGAGAAGATATTAAGAAAGAGGCACAGCCAATCTATAATACAGTGAAGACTGTTGAAGACACAACAGTGATACAACATGATATGTTCACAAATCAAATTGCATATATAAGAATCTTGTTTGATGCAAAATATGTGCCAAATGAGTTAGTTTCTTATATTGGATTACTATCATCTGTTTTAGGATATGTGGATACAGAAAAACACAGCTTCTTAGAATTATCGAATGAAATCAATATCCATACAGGTGGAATTAATACATTTATCAGCAATTATACAAAGAAAGAAGAACCTACGAAATTCAAACCAGTAATGGCATTTAAAGTAAAGGTGTTGTACCAAGAGTTAGAAGTTGCTATGAATTTGGTAGAAGAGATTATTCATACGAGTAAACTTGGAAATGCAAAGAGAATGCTTGAGATTTTAATGGAGATTAAATCACGTCTTCAGATGAAATTGAATTCATCAGGGCATTCTGTTGCCGTGAATCGTGCAAGTTCTTACTATTCGCAGACAGCTATGTTTGAAGAATTAACAAACGGAATCTCATTCTATCGCTTTATTGATGGGCTTGTGAATGATTTTGATAAGAAACAAGAGGAAATCTCGAAGAATTTAGAGCAAGTTATGGATTGCTTATTTAGAAAAGATACGGTATTATTAAGTATTACTGCTGATGATGAAGGATATGGTCAATTTGAACCATTTATAAAACCATTCGTAGAGAAATTAAGCGATGCACCGATTACAACCGCATTCGGTAGATTTGATTGCAGCAAGTTGAATGAAGGATTCAAAACAGCTTCGAAAGTCCAATATGTTGCTCGTTCCGGTAATTATAGAGAAAAAGGATACTCTTATATCGGAACATTACGAGTACTTCGCTCGATTCTAAGCTTTGAATATCTATGGAATAATATTCGTGTGAAAGGTGGAGCATATGGAACCATGTGCGGATTTGGCATTGATGGAAATGGATATTTTACATCGTACCGTGATCCAAACCTAACAGAAACAAACAAGATTTATGAGCAGGCAGTAGACTATGTATCGAATTTTGATGTAGATGACCGTGATATGACAAAATACATTATAGGAACAATCAGCAGCGTAGATACACCATTAAATCCAGCGGCAAAGGGTGGACGTTCTCTATCCGCTTACCTAAGTGGAATTACAGCAGACGATTTCCAAAAGGAAAGAGATGAGATTTTATCTGCAACAAAGGAAGATATCCGTGGTTTAGCAGATATCGTTTCAGCCGTTCTTGCGGATAACAACTTATGTGTAATCGGTAACGAGACAAAATTACAAGATAATGCAGATATGTTTGGCGAAATAAAGAGCCTTATATAGAGAAAAAGCAGTGTGAAAGGAAAAAATACACGAATGAGAGAAACGTTTAAATCAGGTTTTGTTACACTAATTGGCAGACCAAATGTTGGTAAATCAACACTTATGAATCAAATTATAGGGCAAAAGATTGCGATTACATCGAATAAACCACAGACAACAAGAAATCGTATTCAAACAGTATATACATGTGAAGACGGTCAGATTATCTTCGTTGATACACCAGGTATTCATAAAGCAAAGAATAAGCTTGGAGAGTACATGGTAACTGTAGCAGAAAGAACATTGAATGAAGTAGATGTTATACTATGGTTAGTAGAACCATCAACATTCATTGGAGCAGGGGAGAGACATATTGCAGAGCAATTAACACGTGTGAAAACTCCAATTATCCTTGTAATTAATAAGATTGATACGGTTAAGAAAGAGGAAATCCTAATATTTATCGATGCATACAAGGATATCTGTAATTTTACAGAAATCATCCCTGTATCTGCATTAAATGGAGAGAACAAAGAGAACTTAATGAAATCAATCTTTGAGCATCTTCCAGAAGGCCCACAGTTTTATGATGAAGATACCATTACGGATCAGCCAGAGAGACAAATCGTTGCAGAACTAATTCGTGAAAAAGCACTTCGCCTTCTTGATGAAGAGATACCACATGGTATTGCTGTTTCTATCGAAAGTATGAAGGAACGTAAGAAAGGCAATATCGTAGACATTGATGCTACAATTGTATGCGAAAGAGATTCTCATAAAGGAATTATTATTGGTAAGCAGGGCGCAATGTTAAAGAAGATAGGAACACTTGCGCGTCAAGAAATTGAAAATCTACTTGATATGAAAGTAAATCTTCAGTTATGGGTAAAGGTTAAGAAGGACTGGAGAGATAGTGATTTCTTACTCAAAAATTACGGATATAATAAACGAGAAATGGATTAATTCGTATAAGGTAGCACAGAAAAGGGCAACCTAATAAATAGAACAGTAATTGTGCTGTTTAAAAAGAACATAACATTAGGGGGCGCTAATAATATGAAGAAAAATAGTTGTTGGTCAGAATTTGCAAAGTCTGGATTTATCGCAGATTATTTGAATTATGTTGCTTGCACAAGTGAACATATGGCTGATACAGAAGAAAATAATGAAGTTAGAGAAGGTGGAGACCGTGGTTTCACCAGTTGCAGTAACGGGAATTGTATTGGCGACGATGCCAGTTGGTGAGTATGACAGGAGAGTGGTTCTTTTAACAAAAGAACGCGGCAAGATAACAGCATTTGCAAAAGGCGCTAGAAAGCAAAATAGCGCCTTGCTTGCGTGCTCACAGCCGTTTACGTTCGGGCAGTTTACCGTATATGAAGGGCGAACGTCTTACCAAGTGAATAGTTGCGATGTACAGAATTATTTTGTAGAGCTTCGTACAAACTTAGAGGCAGTTACGTATGGAATGTATTTTTGCGAATTTGCGGATTATATTACAAGAGAGAATGCAGATGAATCCTTGATATTAAAACTGCTTTATCAATCATTGCGGGCATTAATGAAAGGAACGATACCATATTCTCTGATTCGATACATATTTGAGTTAAAGATTATGACATTGAATGGAGAAGCGGTTCAAGTATTTGAATGTGTTAAGTGTGGGAAAAAAGAGAAGTTAAATGCTTTGAGTCTATCTAGTGGAGGAATGCTTTGCTCGGATTGCCAAACAAAGGATCAACGTGTGATGCATCTGCAAGATTCTACAATCTATGCAATGCAATATATTATTGCATCAACGATAGAGAAGCTGTATACATTTACCGTGTCGGATTCGGTACTGGCAGAACTTAGGTATTGCATGAAACATTACTTGAATATGTATATTGATAAGGAATTTAAGACATTGGAGATGCTTGATATTCTTTGAGAACTATACTTTTAGACGAAAAGAGGAATAGAGTATATGTATTTGAATCGTATCAAAAGTGAGTATGTGATATAAAAAGGTATAGATTATGCATCTTTATAGCGAATTATAGGTTGAAAATAGTGTTCGTTAGGGGTACAATTACAGAGAATAAAGGAGGTGTGGTGAGTGAAGAAGGTTACACTTATATTGGTAGGGATACTGCTTCTTGTAGCAATGACTGGTTGTGGAAAAAACAAAGTTTCTATTACTGCAGAAGATGTTACTACGAATACAATCGTTATTAAAAAAGATAGTACAATCCAATCATCAATCGTAGAAGCGTTTGATAAAGAGTATTACAGCCAAGATGAGTTAGAGGTTTTTATTAAGGAAGAGATAAATGATTACAATAAAAAGAATGGAGAGAATGAAATCGAGATGCATTCCATTCATGTTGCTGACCAAAAGGCAAGTGTTGTATTCAATTATAACGATATAGATGACTATTCCACATTTAATGGAATAGATGCGAAATTGCTTACTACATCACAGGCATTGCAAGATGAAAAAATAACTTCTATGTTAGAGTTTGTAGATTCGAAAAATGGTGGTACCGTATCGAAGGAAACTGCTCTTAGTAATAGTGATGCGATGGTTCTTGTTATTAAGCAAGCATTAGATATTAAAATTGATGGAACGATCTTATATTATACGAATGTTGAAAAAACGGATAAAAATGTATTACAATCGAATGAAGAAAATGTTGCTGTTATTGTATTTTCAAAAAAGAAATAATATTAAGTTGGACAAATATATGATTATCATATAAAATATATAGAAAAAGATTTGAGAGGTTGGATAAGTACATGGAAAAGACAATGGAAAAAATCGTAGCGTTAGCCAAAGCGAGAGGATTTGTGTATCCAGGTTCAGAGATTTATGGTGGACTTGCGAATACTTGGGATTATGGTAACCTAGGAGTAGAATTAAAGAACAATGTAAAAAAAGCATGGTGGAAAAAATTCATTCAAGAAAATCCATACAATGTAGGTGTTGACTGTGCGATTCTTATGAATCCACAAACATGGGTTGCATCAGGACATCTAGGAGGTTTCTCTGACCCATTAATGGACTGTAAAGAATGTAAAGAACGTTTCAGAGCCGATAAAGTTATTGAAGATTATATGGGCGAAAACGGCATTACAATTGAAGGTTCTGTAGATGCGTGGTCAAATGAAGAGATGACAAAATACATTGAAGAACATCAAATTGCTTGTCCAACTTGTGGTAAACATAACTTTACAGATATTCGTCAATTTAACTTAATGTTCAAAACATTCCAAGGTGTAACAGAGGATGCGAAGAATACTGTTTATTTAAGACCAGAAACTGCACAAGGTATCTTTGTTAACTTCAAGAATGTTCAAAGAACTTCAAGAAAGAAAATCCCATTTGGTATTGGCCAAGTTGGTAAATCATTTAGAAACGAAATTACACCAGGTAACTTCACATTTCGTACAAGAGAATTCGAACAAATGGAATTAGAATTCTTCTGTGAACCAGATACTGACCTTGAATGGTTTGCATACTGGAAACAATTCTGTATCGATTGGTTAAAGAACCTTGGTATGAAAGAGGAAGAGATGCGTGTACGTGACCATGATGCAGCAGAACTTTCTTTCTACAGTAAAGCAACAACAGATATCGAGTTCTTATTCCCATTTGGTTGGGGTGAGTTATGGGGTATCGCTGATAGAACAGACTATGACTTAACACAACATCAAAACGTATCAAAAGAAGATATGAGTTACTTTGATGATACGCAGAATAAACGTTATATCCCTTATGTTGTTGAACCATCACTTGGTGCAGACCGTGTAACATTAGCATTCCTATGCGGTGCTTATGATGAAGAAGAAATCGGAGAAGGAGATGTTCGTACTGTATTACATTTCCACCCAGCATTAGCTCCAGTTAAAGTTGGTATCCTTCCATTATCTAAGAAGTTAGGAGAAGGTGCAGAAAAAATCTATGCAGATTTAAGCAAGTACTTCAACTGCGAATACGATGATAGAGGAAATATCGGTAAACGTTATAGAAGACAAGATGAAATCGGTACTCCATTCTGTGTTACTTACGACTTCGAATCAGAAGAAGATGCTTCTGTTACAGTTCGTGACCGTGATACAATGGAACAGGAAAGAGTTAAGATTGCAGATTTAAAAGAATATATTGAGAAGAAATTAGAGTTTTAGGGTTATATAATTTTATAGAAAGCTGCCACATGGAGGAATTTGTGTGGTAGCTTTTTTTGCGTTGTGTATTAAAATAAAGTAGTCTTTTTTCAAGCAAGTAGTCGATTTTATTCATTAAAGAAATCTCAATAATTCTATATAATTGAACTACAGAGCATTCGTGATTATGGGATGAATTCGAAGAATGCTTATGAAAGGAGAAGGACAATGAAGAGAAAGAGGTTTATAGCAGCATTTATAGCAGTTATTATGGTGATGCAATTGGTTGGAAATGGCTGGTTGCCGAAACAAGTGCAGGCAGCTGAAGTTGAACCAATTAAAGTTACAGATTCAAATCAAACAATTGATTTTGAGTCGTTGGATGGTTGGAAGACAACTGGAAATGTCACGATTGTAGATGGGGGACAATCGGGAAAATGTATTAAATTAGGAAAGGATTCTTCAATAGCAATGACTTTAACAGGCATAGAACAGGGAAGCTATACACTTTCTGCCTGGGTAAAGGGGACTGCAGGAAATAATACATCAGTGCTTAAAGTATCCGATACAGGAGCACCAGATGCAGTGTCATTACTTGATACATATTTAGATAAAAACGCATGGACACAGATGGGGCATCGTAATATTCTGGTATATAACGATCAAATTACAATTAAAATCGAATCTGGACAGGCTGAATTGCAGATAGATACAATGGAACTCAAACAGGATTCTGCAGATGAGAATACGATTCTTAATTGGGGATTTGAGAATGATTTGGAGGCATGGAAGACTAAGAATGCCAGTATTGATAAAACACAAGCAGATAGTGGCGAATATGCTGTTAAGATGTATGCAGATGGGGAAATATCTCAAAAGGTAGCAGTAGAGCCAAATACAAAGTATGCATTGACGATGCGTGCAAAAGTTGATAAACAAGATACCTATAAAACGATTGAACACCAAGGAGAATTTGGGAAATCTGGTGAAATAGTAGAAAGAACTTCCCTTGGAAATCGTGTTAATATTGGAGTTCGTAAAACAAATGGGACTGTTTTGCGTCAAGCACCATCAGGAACAGAAGAATATTCACTTGTTACAATTACATTTACAACAGGTGCTGAAGACACAGAAGTAGAAGTTTATGCAAATACAATATATGATGAGAATTATAGAGATTCAATAACAGTTTATAATAATATTAATCAGACAGAGCTTGCAGATGAATGGACAGGCAATGGAAGTAATATGGCATATGTTGATGCATTTGATTTGTTTGTGATACATGATGAAAATTATTTACGTGGAGCAGATGTATCTATGCTATCAACGATTGAAGATAACGGAGGAAAGTATTTTGCTAATGGAGTGCAGCAGGATTGTTTAAGAATTCTTTCTAATCATGGAGTAAACTCTATTATTACAATGTTGATGGTACACGCAGGAGAGGCAGTATGTGACTGGAATACTTGTGCAGATGTATATAAGGAACAGTTAGGACCAAATGGAGAATTGGTTTTAAAACATATGATTACAGGTGGATATTTTGACAAAGAACACACCCTTATGATTGCGAAACGTGCAACAGAACTTGGAATGAGTTATGTACCTAATTTTCAATTCAGTGATTACTGGATGAGTACAGGAAAAGGACATACACCAAGAGAATGGATTGAAATTAATTATGATGGAACACGAAATAATACTGATTTAGCTCATATGCAGGCAATTGTATATAATTATGTTTACGACATTATGAAGGCAATGGCAGAGGCAGATGTTAATGTTGCAGCAGTAAAGCATGGAAATGAGCAAAACCAAGGAATTATCTGGCCAGTTGGAAAGGGACAGACTTCAGATGGACATGTAGCATTGATTACCGCTTCATATGATGCTGTTGCAGATGCATATCCAGGAGTAAGCGGATTTGTTCATTCTAATAATGGATATACTCCTGAAGGAATAACGCAGATGCAAGGAGTGTTAATGCAAAAAGGTGCAAAGATGGATGGAGCAGCATTCTCTCTCTATGGTGGACGTTCCGCAGCCAATATTTTAAGAATGTCTAATTATATGTTAAATGATGCAAGTCTTCGCTATCTTGATTATGTAAATGTAGAAACAGGTTTCACCTTTACAAAACATATGGGAACGGCTAATTCTGCTAAAAATAGTGCAATGGGAATTGCAAAATATTATAGAGCATCATCAAATGGTCAATATAATTGGCTATTGGATTACATACAGGCAGCCCTTGATGTTCCAAATCCTTATGGTCAAACGAGAGGATTTTATTATTGGGAAACAGATTGGATACCTACACCAGGAGCAGATAGTAGTTATGGTTTGTATAATGATATTGATGTAAGAATTATGTTTAATAATGGGGATACAGCAATTAAGGAAATGGGAAGTTCACAATCAGGTAAATCGGGGGATATGATGGATAGTATGTATGCATATCTGATGCGAGGATTGGCAAAGAATAAGGATGAATCGTTACAAACTCCATTAAGAGGAGACTCAGATCAGTATTCTGTTCAGGTTGTAGAACCAACTTCATTAACATATCAACAAGATACGATAACACTTGTTCAAGGAGAAACAAAACGTCTTCAACCAGTGATTGCCCCAATTGATAAGGTACTTACAGACAATTCTATTACATATTCTTCTTCTAATCCTTCCGTAGCTACTGTGACGCAAACTGGATTTGTTCATGCAAAGTCAGCAGGAAGCACGACTATTACAGGTGTTGTAGGAAAATGTACAGCATCGGTAACAGTGACAGTTACAGAAGCTGTTAAGTCACAAGATATAGCAGTAACCGTTAACGGAAATGTGATAAGCAATGGTGCAAATATTGATTCAAAAGCATTGGATAAAATCCAATTGACTGCCTCAGTAAATGGAAGTCAGACTGTAACAGATCAGACAGTACAATATACTTCTTCTAATCCTGAAGTAGCATATTTCTTTGGGGAGACATGGCAGACACCAGATGGAATTATGTATCAGGAGACAGAAAAGACAAGCACAAAAGTACAATTGAATGTAATGGATGCAGGTGACACAACAATTACAATTTCTGCAAGAGATGGAGGAGCGGAATTTAGTTTTACTGTAATGGCTACAAAGACACCAGTAGACACTATTTCGTTAAGTAACACAGTAGCGAGTATTAGTTATGGAAGAAAACTGCAATTAGTGGCAACAGTAACACCAGAAACAGCTACTTTGTATAAGGTGAAATGGACTTCTAGTGATAGCAGTATTGCAACAGTAGATGAAAATGGTATTGTAAAGGGTGTTGGACTTGGAGAAGCGACAATAATAGCAACTTCAGATGATAATCCAAATCTAGTAGCAACGTGTGTTGTGACAGTAACACCAGTAAAAGTAGAAAATATCATTCTTAATAAAGAAACAACTGCTTTAATAACAGGAACATCAGAGTTACTTACGGTTTGTGTGGAACCATCAGATGCAAATAATCAGAATGTGTCATGGAGCTCAGCAGATACAAGTATTGTTACAGTTAATAAGGTAGGAAGGATAACTGGTATTGCGACAGGAACAACACAGATTACAGCAACTTCTGAAGATGGAGGATTTAGTGCAGTCTGTACAGTAATCGTTCAAGACGAAGCAGTTGAGGTAGAAGGAATTGAAATAAGTGAAGAGGAATATTATTTTGCCTCTGAATATTTTTCTGAGAAAAAGACATTGAATATTCCACCTACATATCGTTTAAAAGTAAATGTAATACCAGAAAATGCAACGAATAGTAACATAAGTTGGAGTTCAGATACACCTACAGTTGCAACAGTTGACTCTTATGGTAATGTAACTGCATTAAGCAGTGGAATGGCAACAATTACAGCAACAACGCAGAATGGCGAATTTGTAGCTAGTACAAAGATATATGTACCAATATATAGTGAAGACTTCGAAAATCGTATAGCTAATGATGATACATGGAGTATGGCACAAGGTTTTAAGCCAGGTGGCAATGCACTTGTTGTGGAAGATGGTAATAATAATGTATTATCCGTGGATTGTCGAAGAAGTGGACCCGTTGATCATAGAAAAGTATTAGTAAATACCGTAAAGAGTGATAAAGTACTGGTTTCTTTTGATTGGAATGTGGGGAATTTTGTTGATTCAGCAGGCGGTTATATAACCTTAGCAGATAGTAATAATCAAGCATATATTAGTTTTCAAACGAATACGAATTCAGAGATTTCCTATACATTAGGAGGAAATCTTGTATCAGATAATGTGGTATTTAATGAAGGTATTCCAATAGGAAGTGGATTTAACAAGGATAATACATGGTATCACATAGAGGTTGAATTAAACATGAAAGAAGGAAATGGAACTTTCACAGTGACTTCGCTTGAAGATTCAGCACTTTCTACTACTTGTAACTTCAATTTTGATTCATCGGTTTCGTATAAAGGGGATCTTAGTAGATTTTGGTTCTTTTCGCAATACATGAAGAATCGTATATCAGAATGGCATACTCAAATTGATAATTTTAATATCTATGAGACGGCAGTAAAAGCAAAATCGCTACAAGTTAATGCATCTTCCATTAAATTAATTCCAATAGAAGGAACGTTAGGAGTATCTAGTCAACTTCTTACAAGTGTGATTCCAGCATCGGCATCACAAGAGATTGTATGGTCATCTTCAAATACAAGTTTAGTTACTGTTGGAAAAGATGGACTTGTACAAGCAAAAAAAATCTATCCTTCAGGTACCGATGTAAATGATATTGTGACGGATGAGTGTATCGTTACAGCTACTTCTAAAGAGGATGCTACAATATATGTACAGATACCAGTGGTTATTAGTAATGCACCAAATGCATCAGAGGTTTTTGGAATTAAAGATTCAAATGACAACATGGTATATTCATCAGGTAGCGGTGGAGAAACAGCAGCACTAAAGCCTGGGGCAAGTGAACAATTCGTGCCTGTTGCTACAGGTGGAGATGGAAAAACAGATATTGCAAAGATAAAATGGGAATCAGATAATCCATCTTTAATATATGTAGAAGAAACAACGGGAAAAGTAAAAATTGATAAAAATGCTCCAGAAGGAACAGAAGCAACAATCAAGTTAGAAGCTAGTCTCTATATTGGAGAGCCGTTAGTGGGGACATTTACAATCAGAGTCGAAGGAAATTCTGTTCTTTTACTTGATGCATTAAAAGCAGCAATAGAAGAAGCAAGGTTAGCAAAAACAAAAGAAGATTCCTACTATACAGTGGAAAGTTTTGAAGAATATAAAAAAGTACTTACTTCTGCAGAGAAAGAAGTAAAGATTGCAGAAGAAGAGAATTGGGATAACAGTTATCAGAATTGGATTGACGCTTATATTGTAAAAGTACAGTTAGCGGCAAATGGTCTTACCGCATTAGATTATGTGGAATTAACAGATTTACAACTTTCACTTGGTAATAGACCAATTTTGTTGAATCGAAAATTTACATTACAGACCATCTGTACACCAGAGAATGCAACTGAAAAAATCGCATGGAGTAGTAGTGATGAGGCTGTAATTGTAATTAACAGCGAAACAGGAGAGGCACTTCCATTACAAGCAGGGACAGCAGAAATTACAGCAGTCAGCGAACAAGGTGTAGTAGCAAGTATTCAAGTAACTGTATCAGAATACGATGATTTAACGTCATGGTATGATGAAACAGGTGTTGAAATAACTGGAACAGGTACATTAATTGCAGAAGGACGAGGAGGATTAACGGATCCATTTCTTAATGCAAGAAAAAATATACTTAAGGCAGAAAGTGCAGCAGTGTGGACGACAGGTTCGCAAACCAAAGCAGGCAGTATTATAATTGACCTTGGTGATAATGCAATTCTTTCAAGTATGGACACATTGTTCTGGGCAACTATGTTTTATACAATTGATGTATCAGATGATGGGGAAAATTGGACAAAAGCAGTAGATCATTCAACTTCTGCGGTAGGTACCATTTCAGCAGTAAATGCTACACCATATAAAGATATATTCCCAGATGATACAGTGGCACGTTATGTAAGGATATCTGTGACAAAAGCAAGTAGCGGTTGGATTGGAATCTGTTATCTACGTGTGAATGGTGCATATGTATTGAATCCATCAAAAGTGGATAGTGTTATATGTGATTCAATTTCTATGACAATGGGCGAGATTGGTTTGGAAGAAAAATTACCAGTACTAGCGAATGTGTATATGACCGGTTCCGTTGAATCAGCAACTTCAGCTGCGATTGTATGGAAGCCAGAGTCAGTTGAGAATGCATCTAGGACAATTGAACAAGCTCAAATGGCTGGGAAAGTTGTTGTAGAGGGTTCTGTTATGATTGATGAGGAGGAATATGCAGTAACTTGTTCTGTTCAAGTCGTAAGTCCACATATTGTTCAGACTGATATCGGTAATGCAGTCATTACATTAGAAGAGAATGTCTGTGTATATGATGCTACAGCGAAGAAACCAAGCGTAACAAGTCTTGCATTAGAGGGTCTCTTACTAGAGGAAGGAACAGATTATCTGGTAATTTACCGAAATAATGTAAAGGTTGGTGCTGCAAAAATTTCAATTATGGGAATTAGTTCCTATACAGGAATAATTACCAAAACATTTACAATCAAACCTGCATCTATAGCAGATAGTGTGGTTGTCCTTGAGAAAGATAGCTATGATTATGATGGAGTGAAAAAAGAACCTAAGATAGAGGTGACATTAGCAGACAAATTATTAGTTCAAGATATCGACTATGAAGTGTTCTATGAAAATAACATTGAAGTAGGAACTGCAAATGTAGTTATTACAGGAATAAATGGGTATACAGGAACAATTGGTAAAACATTTAAAATTAAGAATCAAGAGGGAGAGCAGCAAGGAGGAGATGAACAAGAAGAAGGTAAAGCAATTTCAGGTGCTGTAATAAAACTTTCCAATGATTTCCATGTCTATGATGGGAAAGAAAAGAAACCAGATGTTGTGGTTACATTAGGTGATGTAATATTAGTAAAAGATGTAGATTATTCCATTGCATATAAAGACAATATAGAAGTAGGTACAGCAAAGATAATTATTACGGGAATAAATAGGTATACAGGAACAATTAATAAAACCTTTGAAATTAAAAATAAAGAAGGAGACCAGCAAGGAGGAGATGAACAGGAAGAAGGTAAAGCAATTTCAGGTGCTATAATAAAACTTTCCAATGATTCCTATGTCTATGATGGGAAAGAAAAGAAACCAAATGCTGTAGTTACATTAGATAATGTAATATTGGTGAAAGATGTAGATTATTCTATCGCATATAAAGACAATATAAAAGTTGGAACAGCAAAGATTATTGTAACTGGAATAGGAAAATATACAGGCAGTATAGAAAAAAGCTTTATCATTAAAAAAGCAGAGACATCAAAACCAGAAACATCAGAGAGTACAAAGGACACACAGATAGAGAAAGAAGAAAAGATAGAAAAAAAATCACTTTCAAATGCAGAAATGAGCCTTAGCCAAGAAGAATATATTTATGATGGAAAGCATAAGGAACCAGAAGTTACTGTTAAGATGGATGGTGCTGCGTTGACATTGGGTAAGGACTATTTTATAACATATGGAAAGAATGTGAACATAGGTACAGCAAGTGTTACAGTAACTGGTATGGGTAACTATGAAGGAAACATAAAAATAACATTCTCTATTATAGTTAAAAAGAATAGTACATATACAGTGGGGAATTTTGTATATCAAATAGTTAAAGTGAATGCAGATGGAAGTGGAAATGTTACAGTATCTTCAATAGTAAAACAAACAGCAACGGTACAAATTGCATCGACAGTAATCATTGGTGGTAAAAAATATAACATAACAGCTATTAGCAAAGAGGCTTTTCGTGGTGATACAAAAATTAAGAAATTAGTAATTGGAAATAATGTTACATCCATTGGTGATTATGCATTCCAAAAGTGCACAAATTTAACAACAATTACAATTGGAAAGAAAGTCTCCAAAATAGGAAAAGAAGCATTCTCTCAATGTAGCAAGTTAAATAGTATTACGATAAATTCTACCTCTTTGACGACTAAGAATGTAGGTGACAAAGCATTTTCTAAGATTGCTTCGAATGCTAAGATTAAAGTTCCATCTAGTATGAAGAAGGAATATAGTAAGTGGTTAGTAGAAAAAGGAGTCTTGAAAAAGGCAACAATTAAATAAATAGGATTAAGTCGGTTTTTTGCAACTTTTTTGACGTCATTTTTCATTCAATCTAATTGCTGCATCTGGTAGTCTATAAGTGTAGTTTATCAGCTTTGATGATAAACAAGAAAAGACGATTACAAAAAGGAGAATGGATATATGACGGATAAATTTATAGTAAACATTATACATCGCCCAGAGATGGTGCCAGAGTATTCAGCTACAGTTACAGGTCATGGAAAGGAAGAAGATATTGGTGATAAAAAATTATTGACAGAGTCACTTGATATTTTCAAGACACAACAAAGAATTGCACATGAATATGGACTTAAAACAACAATTCAAATGACATATGCATCTCTCTTTAATGATGAAGCTGTGGAACTTGCAAAAGCAGATCATGAGAAGTATGGAGATGAAATTTCACTATCATTACTAGGTCTTCCTTGTGAAGAATTTCGTAAAAAATATAAAACAAAAGACTTCTGTATATGGATGTTCTCGATGGAAGATAAAAAATCAATTGTAAATGATGTGTTTGAAAAATTCTATGAACGATTTGGCTTCTATCCAGAATCAACAGGTTCCTATTATATGGATGCCGATTTGACAAACTACATAAAAGCAACGTATCCAACTGTAAAGTGTGCAGTAGCAACATGCTGGGAAGAAGGTCCAAAGGCATATCATACTTGTAATAACTCGTGGTATACCTTGTTTGATGGAGGTCCATGGGCACCATGGATTCCATCAAAACAAAATACGCATGCTCCAGCCGCAGATGAAACAGAGGATAGTGGAATTGTTGCAATTCCGCATCTGTCAAGAGATTTGATTGCTTGCTATGATGGAAATGGCTCTAATTTTGGAACGCACCCTCAGAATGTGTTGCGTGGAATGATTTATGACAGTGAAACATGGGAATATCCATATCTATATAACTTAATTGACCAATATCGTTCCCTTGAAAAATACAATAATGGATATTCCTATAATATGATGTTTGTAGGACCTGGTTGGATGAATAAGATGGGGCGTTGGGAGGCTCCATACGAATTATTAATAAAGTCTTATACAGAAGGTTGTAAATACTACGGAACATTGAAAGATGAAGGAAAGTTAATTGATATGACAATGTCTGAGTTTGCAGACTATTATCGTAAGAAAAAAACATATGCAGAGCCAGAATGTGCATTATGGCGTGACATTCTATATGGTTCAGATAAACAAGTATTTTGGTATAGTGATCCTTATCTAAGAGCATGTGTGAATATGGACCAAGGTGGAGCGATCGTGGATTTAAGACCTTATGTTGCAAAATTAGATTGGCCGGTTGGAATTGGAACAAAACATGTACAAGATGCTTCCTATCCTTTCTTAATTCAAGAGAAATATCGTGCAGGATATTTTACACATTATGCAGGGGAAGGAACAATTCGAAGTGCAAAACTTGCTTATAAAGGGGAAGAGGTTGACTTGTGTTTATGCCGTACAAAGGCACAATTTAGTCAAGAGGATAATACGAGAATATTAACATTGGATCCAGTAAGTGTAGAGTTTCAAGAACTGACAGTTTCTATTCAAACAAAAATCTATTTTGAAGAAGGGACAAGTTCTATTAAGATTGAAAGAAGTATTCTTGAAATGAGTGATCCGAGTGCAAGCGTAGAATTGAATGAATATATTGTAGCATGTTATGGTACAACAGAATATCCAGAAGATATGGCAGGAATTGTTTTACGTTGTGAGGGTGAAAACAGTAAAGAAATAGAATACGCCTATAAATGCAGAGAAGCAGAGCAAGATAATGCGATAGAGGTAAGTGCAGTAGTACCAAATGTTAATACAAAGGTTTCTCTTACTCCATCTACAAATGCAAAGGGCTATATAAGGGAAGGATATGCGTTTTCTCCAATGTTCACGTTAGGATATAGAAAGAATATGACAAATCAGGAGGTGTTTGCAACATGGCTCAATCTAGAAAAGGCAAACTAAATTACAGATGTCCTTCATGCTTTATGAGAGATTTAGATATTGATATGTTCTATGATACAGAGAAAAAAGAGTATTACTGTTTACGTTGCCAATATACAGGGAGAGAAGAGGATGTACGTGAGAAAAATGAAATGGTGAGGTTTCGCTATAGGGATATGATGCGTCGATTTTCATCATTTGAATTTGATAAGGAATAATTAAAAATTAGTTAGGCTATACAAAAACGAGGAGACTATTTCTGTAAAGATGGTTTCCTGTTTTTGTATTAGGCTATTATGTTTCGAATGGATAACAAAAGGAGAGGACGGTTATCGTGAAGAAAAAAAGGATAAGAAACAGAATTGGAATAAAGATAAGATTAACTCGTTCTTTTGTGAAAATATCTTGTATTACCTGTATTGCTGCAATTGTTGGAGGAATAGCAATAATCGTTATTTCTTGTTGTTATGAATATGCTTTAAAAAACTATGGTTTTTCACAAGGCAATATAGGAAAAGCGATGGTAGCATTCTCTGATACACGTAGTGCAACTCGTGCAATTATTGGCTATACCAATAAGGAAATTGCGGTTCAGTATAATGCAATTCACAATGAAAAAAAGAAAGTATTTTTAGAGTATATCGAAGGATTAGAAGAAATACTAACAGAGCCAGAGGACCAGATTCTCTACAATCAAATAATGACAAATCTACAAGCGTATTGGAGCATTGATAATATGGTTATCTACCTAGGGGATACAAAAGATCTAAGCTTAAGTCAAAGTGCACAAGTAAAAGCAGCAGAGCAGTTAGATCCCTTATATGAAATAGTATATGATGATATGGCTAGTTTAATGGATAGAAACGTAAAAAAAGGAAATCAAATAGAAGATTTATTGAATAAACTTAGTTTTTTGTGTGTAGCAATTATTATTTTAATAATGATGATAGCATTATATTGTTCTGTTCGTTTCGGTAAAATAATTGCAATGAGTATAGTGTTGCCTTTGGAAAATCTTGCAAAACGTCTGACATCGTTCGCGAGAGGAGATTTATCATCAGAATTTCCTGAGATGGAAAATAAAGATGAAGTGGCAGTTATGGTGGAGGAAGCAAAGGGAATGGCAGATAATCTAGGTAGAATGCTTAAAGAATCTAATAGATTATTACAAGAAATGGCTTCTGGAAACTATACCGTTAGTGTCAAAGAGGAAGTGAAATATCTAGGTGAGTTTATAGAATTGCAGAATGCAATGGAACAGATGAATGAGCAAATGAATGAAACATTACATCAGATAGAGAAGGTTTCCTCGCAATTATCAGAGGATGCAGCATCTCTATTAAAAGTAGCAACTGTTATATCAGAGGGGGCAGACGAACAGGCACAGTCAATAGTAAAACTAGAGGAATCGGTTATGATTGTAAAAGTTGCTTCAGAAGAAACATCAAATACAATACAAGGTTCTTCTGAGCAAGCAAAATGGTATGTGGAAAAAGCGGATCATAGCTTGTCAGAAATGGCAAAGATGGAGCAAGCAATGTATTGTATTAATGAATCCTCAACAAAGATAAATAGTATTGCAACAAAGATTGAAGAAATTGCATCGGAAACAAATCTATTATCTCTAAATGCTGCTATTGAGGCAGCACGTGCAGGAGAATCAGGAAGAGGATTTGCAGTAGTTGCAGACCATATTCGAAAGCTTGCAGAGGAGAGTGCAAAATCTGCTGTGGATACCCGAGTTTTAATTGGAGGGACATTACAGGAGATTGAGGAAGGAGCAAATGCAACGAAGAAAGCGGTGGAGTCAATTGATGAGGTTGTATTCGGAATGAAAACAATTGCAGATACATTAGAAAAAATGAATGTAACAACAGCAGAGCAGAAGAGAAAGATGAATGAGTTTTTAGATATTATTCGTCGGATTTCAGAAGTTGTACATAGGAATTCCGTAACAGCACAAGAGACTTCGGCAACGAGTAACGAATTATCATTGCAGGCAACTTTTTTAAATAAATTAGTTGGGAAGTTTAAATTGAAAGAATAAGGAGAGATGTAAGATGAATAACAGATATCATGTAATGGAATGCAAAGAAAATGAAGATATAAAGATTATGGCAAGATCACCGATAGAAACATGGACATATAGTAGTGTTGCTGTTTTGTGGGATAAACCAGAGGTAGATAAAAAAATTAGTGAATATGAAGTATATGTGGATGGTAGTTTACAGGTTTGCTGTGAGACAAGCAGTTATACGTTAGAGAATCTCCAACCACAACAGATTTATTCTATTCAGATTCGTGCCAGATTAGAAGAAGATATCGTAATATTTAGTGATGAAATTGTTGTTACAACAAAGAAAATGCCTAAGATAAATAATATTTTGGATTTTGGAGCAGTTCAGGGAGGAGAAGTGCTGAACACACAGATGGTACAAAGGGCGATTGATCTTTGTGGAGAGGGAGATTGTGTATATGTTCCAGAAGGTATTTTTCTAACAGGAGCTATTTATTTAAAGAGTAATATGACGTTGTTCATAGAAAAAGGTGGAAAACTTTTAGGAAGTGAAAACTTAGTAGATTATCCGCTGATGAAGTATCGTTTTGAAGGTCTAGAGACAGAGTGCTATGCAAGCTTAATTAATACAAGGGAAGCAAAAAGACATGCGAATATTACAATTATGGGAGAAGGGACAATTGACGCTTCCGGAAGTTCGTTAAGAAAGAAGGAACTGAAGGAAGAAGCAGGGAAACCAGGAAGAGCAGTTTGTATTCGAAATACAGTTGGAGTTTATCTTAAGGATATTACGATACGCCAATCGCCAGCATGGTGTTTGCACACAATCTATTGCAAAAATGTTTCCCTCAATCATGTTCAGATACATACGAAGTATGACGAGGCTGGAGAACAATACCAAGGGATTAGTAACGGTGATGGTTTTGATCCTGATTCTACAAGTAATGTCAATGTCTTTCAATGTATGATTGCAAGTCAAGATGATTGCATTGCAATTAAATCGGGACGTGATGCAGAGGGAAGAAGCGTTGGAATACCTTCGGAACATATCTGGATAGCAGACTGTGAGTTTAATAGTGGGTTTGGAGTTGCGCTGGGAAGTGAGATGTCTGGAGATGTAAGGGATGTTTCTATAACAGATTGTATATTCAAGGAAGTATATAGCCTGGTTACTATAAAAGCTCCTAGAGGAAGAGGAGGAATTATAGAGGAGGTTAAAGTGAAATCTATAAAACATACAAATTATAGTTTGGAGCATGAGGATTGCAAGTGGTTTCGTGGTGCAATTAATATAGACCAATTTTATGGTCATGAGAAATTTGATGATACAAATTGTAAAGCTATTAGCGAACAAACGGCTATAATACGAAATATTTATATGGAGGATATTTCAATGGAGACGATTGCAGGAAATGCGATTTATATTATGGGATTACCAGAGAGCCCAATAAGAAATATATATTTAAAAAACATTGTTGCAAAAGGCAAACATGGTTCTGTAATAAGAAATGTCCAGAATTTGAACTTAGATAATGTGAGAATTCATACAAATATGGAATAGGGATATAAATAATTTTTTGAATTTGATATAATGATACTAGGATAGGGGGGAATTTACGATGAGTAAAAGAATACGTAAGAGATTTGAAAATACAAAATTATCAAATAAAATGTTGTTAATTTATTTGATTTTTGCAAGTATTTTTTTATTAATATCCATAGTTGCATTGCAAGTGAGCTTAAAAATATACGACGGGAAATTATATGAAAAATCAATGCTGGAATTGGATTTTTTTACTCAAAAGGTAAATGATAACTTAGAAGATGTAAAGGATTTGTGCTATTCTATTGCATTGGATACACAGATACAAGAGAGTCTTTCAAAAATGGCATCGTTAAGTGTTCTTAGCTCGGAATATTCTTACGAAAAGTATGGTTTTCGGATTCTTTTGATGAATGAATTGAATTCAAGTGCTATTATTAAAAATCTGATATATACAGATGAAAAGAGAACAAAGTTTAAAGTTGGCTTAGATTGTGGGACGATTGCTGATAATGAATATAATAGTATATTAGAGCAATTTCATGAGGCAAGAGGAGGATATGTCGTTAAAAATCCGACAGAAGAGTATCCTTATCTGCTAACAGGGTGTGATATTCTAGAAGTAAAGAATGTAAGTTTGAATTATTTGGGTTCATTTTTGTTTACTTGTGATGTTGCAGGGGTGATAGACAAGCATATTAACAGTTTGCAGGCAACACACGCAGCATTATTTGTATACTCAGAGGACGGAATGATTTATCAAGGAGCAGAACAGACTCCTAAACTGCCTTCTTTAGAAGAGAATGATGGGTGTAAAATTATTAAATATCAGGGACAGAAGTATTTTATGTGCTATTTAAAATCATCAACGACAGGTTGGATGTATGTAAATATTTTTCCTTATAGCGAGATATATGGACAAACAATGGTAGTAAGAGATTTTATGCTGGTGGGATTTTTTGCTATATTTATTCTTTCTTCCTGGGCGATGAAAAGAGTGTCTTATATCGTTACGAAACCATTGGAGCGATTATCTAAGTCTATGAGAATTGTTGAAACAGGAGATTTTCAAGGGGCAAATGGTGTGCTTAAAGTAGAGAATCGACAAGACGAGGTTGGTTTACTAACACAAGAATTCCAATTTATGTTGGAGAAAATTAATGAATTGATTAAAGAGAATTATGAAAAGCAAATTTTATTGAAGGATACAAAATATAAAATGTTACAAGCACAAATTAATCCACATTTTCTCTATAATACGTTAAATGCGATTAATTGGATGGTGAAGGCGGGAAGAAACGAAGAGGCTGGTAAGATGATTATAGAGCTAGGAGAGTTGTTACGAGCTTCTTTTGCGCAAAATCCATACGCTACAATTGAGGAAGAATTGAATGTGCTAAAGAGTTATATTACAATTCAGCAATTTCGTTATCAAAGTAGAGCAGATTTTGTGATTGAAACAGAGGGCAATGTTGATGTATATATTGTTCCACGTATGATTCTGCAGCCACTTGTGGAAAATTCAATTAATTATGCCGTTGATAATTCTTTAGAAAAATGCCAGATTGTTATTCGGATTATTGAAGAAGATGAGTCGATATTAATTGTTGTAAAAGATAATGGACCAGGTATTAAACCAGAAGACCTGGAAAAGATTCGTAATTTTACAATAAAACCAAAGGGGAATGGAATAGGTTTAAAAAATATTCGAGAACGATTGAGTATTACGTATGAATATAGTAGTTTTGAGATAGAAAGTCAATTAGAGAAGGGAACGAGTGTGCAGATTCGTGTATCTAAGAAGGAGGGTATGATGCAAAATGTATAGGCTGCTAATTGTGGATGATGAGGAAATTGAAAGAGAAGGAATGGCAAATTTTATACCATGGAGTAATTATGGTATAGAATTGGTAGGAACTGCATGGAATGGAGTCGAGGGATTAGAGCAAATTCAGGTGAAAAGACCCGATATTGTTATTACAGATATTAAGATGCCTGTAATGAGTGGAATTCAATTAATTCAAGAAGCAAAAAAGAAGTATACAGATATAGAATTTATTGTTTTATCAGGATATGGTGAGTATGAGTATACAAGTCAAGCAATGGAAGAAGGAATACGACATTATATATTAAAGCCATGTGATGAGGAAAAAGTAGTTAATGTGTTAGGACAGGTTATAGCAGAAATTGAGAGTAAGCAGGAGAAAAGGCGTAAAGAAATTGAATATCAACATAAAGTAAGTAAATTACTGCCTCAAGCAAAGGAACAGCTAATACGCAATATACTTTTAGATTGTGAGCGTGTAAATAATGTTTCTGATATGTATTTAAAAGAAGAGGGGATATTAGAATCTGATGGTTTGGTACTGGCAATTAGAGGAAAAAAGGGATTTGACTATCTTGAACAATTTGTAATAGGAAATGTACTACATGAAATGCTTGAAGATGGAAGTGTTTTATTCCATACCACAATAAAACATGATGTAGTATTTATTCTAAATTGTAATTGTATTGAAGCGATAGAGGAAGCATATATTCGAGTGAAACAGGAATTTGTTAAGATTAGTTCCATGTGTTTACAAGCGGCGATAAGTAAATATGGAAAACTAAAAGATATGAGTGAACTCTATATACAGGTGCAGGATTTATTTCAAATGAATGAGATTGAACATTTGGAAGTGTTATTAAGCTATAAGAAGTTTTCAGAGAAAGACTGCAATGATATTATGGTTTTTGATTATGGACAATTAGAAGATGCAGAAAACTATGATCAAATTATATTTGAAGTTTACTTAGCTTTCTTAAAGATGAATGTAAATAACTTTAAGAAAAAGCAGAAGGAAGAACTTTGTGAACTGGCAATTAAGTTGACTTGTGGAAATGAGTATATATCTAGGTGGAAAAAGGAGATTAATAACATAACTTCTGTGGAGGAGCTTTTTGAATTGGTCGTGGATATTCTAGGAGAGAAGAAAGGACTATATTTGAATGATAAAGTACAAAAGCGAATACATGATATTCTTTTTGCAATCTATAATCATATAAGCAGACCAGAGATGAGTATGCAGTTTTTAGCAAAAGAAGTGTTGTTTATGAATGAGGATTATTTTGGTAGACTTTTTTTGAATTATTGGAAAGAGAAATTCTCCACATATATATTAGTGAGACGAATTACGTTAGCGCAACGATTACTGCAATATAATCCAGATATTAAGATTTCATTTCTTGCCGAGAGTGTTGGTTATTCTCCGGATGGTCAATATTTCTCAAAGGCATTTCGTAAAATTGCTCAAATGACACCAACAGAGTATCGAGATTTATTAAAGAATGAGGTAAATAAAAACTGACTTTTTCGTGAGGAAAAGTCGGTTTTTTTCAAAATTACACTCGTGAAATTCCATTCTTATTTAAACGTGTTTCTATTACAATAAGAGTATAAAAGATGTTAACCAACTTTTAAAAAAGAGAAAAAAGGAGACTGGATATGAAAAAAAAATTAAAAAAAATTATGGCATTAGTTTTAGCTGGGGTAATGATGTTTTCAGCAACGGCTTGTGGCAGTAAAAAGGGTACGAATGAAAATACTGCTTCAGGTACAACGGTATCAGAAGATACGTCAAAAGATTCTAAAGGAACATCGGAAACAACGAAAGATGATAAACCAGTAGTAATTAAAATCACTTGGTGGGGTGGACAAACAAGACATGATCAAACACAACAAATACTAGACTTATATACAAAAGAACATCCAAATGTTACTTTTGAAGCATTACCTTCTGGTTGGGACGGGTATTTTGAAAAACTATCAACACAGGCAGCGTCTGGATCAATGCCTGATATTGTACAGATGGATTATCTCTACATTACAACATATGCTAAAAACGGTACATTAACAGATATGCAGCAATTTATTGATGATGGAACAATTGATGTTTCTAACATTGATGAAAAGCTGTTAAATTCTGCTAAAATTGATAATAAAATGTCTGGACTTGTATTATCAAATTCACTTTTATGTGTTGGATATAATCCGGATGTACTTACAGAAGCAGGATTAGAAGCTCCAACAAGTGATTGGAAATGGAATGACTTCATCTCAATGGTAAATACAATATATGAAAAAACAGGAAAACAAGGTGCGGCAATGGGACCAGTAGAAGATACAAACATCTTTAATTACTGGGTAAGACAACATGGAGAAACATTATTCAGCGAAGATAATAAATCATTAGGTTATGATGATGATGCAATTTGTGCAGAATATTTTCAAATGTGGAAAGATTTAATGGACAATAAAAGTTTTCCAAATCCAGATGAATGGGCGCAAATTCAAACTTTAGGACAAGAAGCAGGACCAGTTACAACAGGTGATTCAGCATTTACTGTTGAATGGAACAACTATGCAGCAAAATTAAGTGCAATAAATGATAAGCTTAAAATTGTAACACCTCCATTATCAAATGATTCTGAAGACAAAGGTTTATGGATTAAACCAGGCATGTTCTTCTCTGTTGCAGAGACATCAAAAGTAAAAAAAGAAGCAGCAGAATTTATCAATTGGTTTATTAATTCTGAAGAAGCGAATGATATTATAATGGCAGAAAGAGGTACACCAGTATCTTCTGAAATCCGTAATTATATGGTTGGGTCAGGAAACTTGAATGCACAACAAATAGATATGTTTAACTATGTAGACCAAGCTGTTGCGCTTTCAGGAGTTACACCTTTACCAGATCCAATTGGTATGTCAGAAATAAATGAAGCATTCAAAAATGCAGCAAATAGTGCGTTCTATGGACAATCTACTCCAGAGCAGGCAGCAGCGAACTTCAGAAATGAAGCAAATGAAATATTAGAAAGAAACAATCAATAAGAATGAGATATGTTTGGTTAGGGGTTGCTGTGACAGCCCCTTTCTAATCTTACAATAAGATAAATGAAAAAGATAATTCACTTAGATAGTATTAATTCGCACAAAAGTAAGCAGTGTGCAGATTGGAGTAAATGTGAAAGGAAAACAAAAAATTAAGCCAGCAAGAGAACAATATGCGAGGAAAGATAATATAGTAGCATATCTTATGTTGTCTCCATGGTTATTTGGATTTTTAGTTATGTGGTTAATACCAATGGCTATTTCAATTTATTTTTCCCTTACAAATTTTAATTTATTAAATGATCCTAAGTTTATTGGATTAACAAATTATGTTCGAATATTTACGCAAGATAAAACATTTTTACAAGCATTAAAAGTAACATTCACATATGTGCTTTTCTTAGTTCCTCTTCGCCTTGCTTTTGCACTTTTTGTAGCAATGATTTTAAATAAAAAGCATAAAGGGTTAGGAGTATACCGAACATTTTACTATATTCCATCGATTATCGGAGGAAGTATATCGGTATCAATTGTTTGGAGACAGATTTTCGGGAATAAAGGTGTTATTATGAATCTGCTTTCCGTGTTTGGAATTGAACAAAACATGTCTTTAATTGGTAATCCGGATACCGCATTGGGAATTACGATATTAATGGGAATTTGGCAATTTGGTTCTTCTATGTTAATATTCTTATCAGCACTAAAACAAATTCCAAATTCTTTATATGAAGCAGCAAAAGTAGATGGTGCAAAACCTTGGAGAACATTTATGAAAATTACACTTCCGATGTTAACACCAACCATTTTCTTTAATTTGATTTTACAAATCATCAATGGTTTCCGTGTATTCACAGAGACTTATGTAATTACTAACGGTGGTCCTTTAGATAGTACGTTATCGTATGTATTATATCTATATAGAAGAGCATTTACTTACTTTGACATGGGTTATAGCTGTGCACTTGCTTGGGTACTTGTTGCTATTGTAGGTGTGTTTACTGCAATACTATTCAAAACCCAGAAACAATGGGTATATTATGAGACTGGAGGCAAAGAATAGACATGGGTATGAAAAAAAACAAACAACTACACTCTATCATGTTTCATGTAGGTGCATGTTTACTAGGACTTATTATGATTTATCCATTGCTATGGTTGCTGGCAAGTTCCTTTAAGAGCAATGAGACAATGTTTGTGGATACCTATTCATTGATCCCTAAAGAATGGGATATTATAAAGAATTTCAAAAGTGGTTTTGATGGAATTGGTGGTATAAGGTTCCATACATTCTTTTTCAATTCTGTATTTGTTACCGTAGTTGGTACAATTGGCTGTGTAGTCACATCATTATTCGCCGCATATGCATTCTCTAGAATAAAGTTTAAATTCGGAAACTTTTGGTTTGGCTGTGTAATGATGACTATGATGATACCTGCACAAGTAATGGTTGTTCCACAGTATATTATTTTAAAAAAATTAAATTTGATTGATACGAAAGCATCACTAATATTACCTTGGTTCTTTGGAGGAGCATTCTTTATCTTTTTAATGGTTCAATTCTTTAGAGGAATTCCAAAAGAACTAGACGAGGCAGCGGAAATTGATGGTTGTGGAAAAGTAGCAACATTATTTAGGGTATTAGTCCCAGTTGTAAAGCCTGCTATAATAAATGCATCTATTTTTTCATTCTACTGGATATGGCAAGATTTCTTCCAACCATTAATTTTTATTAACAGTCCAAAGAACTTTACGATTCCATTAGCACTAAATATGTATCTTGATCCAAATTCCTATAATAATTACGGTGGATTGTTTGCAATGTCAGTAATATCATTATTGCCTGTCATTATATTTTTCATCATTTTCCAAAGATACTTAGTAGATGGAATTGCGATGGATGGAATCAAGGGCTAGGGCGTGTTTGAAAATTGATTTCACCGTTCTGCACCCTCCACTCAGCGGTCTGAAAGTTCAAAATTCAGTCAACATAGCCCGCTACGCCTCCCGAATTTTGGACTTCCAACCCACTAAGTGGAGTGCACAAAGCCCAGTACAAGCATTTTTCAGACACACCCTAGGAATCCCAATTAAAACATAATTTATCTGAACAAGATTTGCAATGAAAACAGCAAATATACCAATATAATATTTTACTTAACATAGCTATAATGATGATATATCAAACCTCAAGTAGGTGAGGAGGAAAGTAAGTTGGAAGGAGTTATGTATGAGTCTGATAATTAACAGAAATTTAAAAATTATTGCATTAATAGAATCCGAATCTGTAAACCACGCAATAAGTAATCTACAACGAGATATAGTTAAATCCTGTGAAGAAACACAAGAAGAAGGAATAGAGCTTCACTTGATGAAAAAAGAAATGAAGGATGAGAGCTTTTCGTTACAAGTAGATGCAGGAAAGCTGTTTCTATATGCAGCAGATTCACTTGGCTTTATCTATGGAATCTATGAAATTAGTCGTTCTATCTTAGGAATAATGAATTTTTGGTTTTGGAATGATCAACAGATTGTCATGAAACAAGGTTATGAGGTAGCGGAGGATTTTTCGTTTACCTCAAAACCTTATCCAGTTCGATTTCGAGGTTGGTTTGTCAATGATGAAGTACTTCTTCATACGTGGAGTGTAGATCGAGAGAAAGATAAACCTTGGGAAATGGTATTTGAGGCGTTACTTCGTTGCGAAGGTAATATGATAATACCAGGAACTGATAGAAATTCAGAACATTATCGTAAGATAGCATCTAGAATGGGACTTTATATAACGCATCATCATGCTGAGCCGTTAGGAGCCGAGATGTTTGCGAGAGCCTATCCAGATTTAAATCCTTCCTATGTAGAGCATTCCGATAAATTTAA
>NZ_JAVBNS010000225.1:0-20887 GCF_031551385.1 Anaerosporobacter sp. | reverse complement strand
CCTCACCGCGATACCCTTCATTATCGAAACTATCTCGGATAACATCGGAATACTCAACATTTATCGCTATGTTTGACATCTTATTCAGTTCCGCTTCCACAGCATTCTCTATAGATGTACAAAATGTAGTTGTTAAAGTCTTTGCATCTGAATAAATATTTGACTTATAAACCGCATCAATAACAATAAAAAATACGCCTAAGACTACAACAATTAGTCCTGCATAAATCCAAAACAAATATACTATCTGCGAATATTTTCTTTTTTTTTCTTTCTTTTTCATCCATACACCTATACATGTTTCAATGCTTAAATCCAGTTCATATGCAAACCAAACAATTACCAGTTACTTTATTTTAAATTTTCTTATATAATCTATATAGTTTCCACTAAATAAATTTCATTTTCTATACATATATGATAATTAAATTAATCTTTTTTGTCAACTAATATAACCTTTCCTTTTTTCTATACATTTCCCATCTACAAAAAAACAAAACATATGTACTAATCTGCACTTCCCTTGAAAGGTATTATATGATATCATTTTATTAAGAGCAACATTTAGTTTGCTAATTCTACCAAAGAATACTATTACAGAGGAGTACACATATGAAAAAACAAAAACGTTTCTATCTTGCGTTTGTTACAATACTCATTTTCATCCTAAGTGGTTGTACAACCAACACAGATACTGCTGATTCTTGCGCAACGATGAAGGTTCACTATATCGACACTGGTGAGTCCGATTCCATATTAATCGAATCAGATCATCATTATATGCTAATCGATGCAGGTGATGTCGACGATGTCGATACCGTTGTAAACTATCTGAATACACAAAAAGTCAAAAAGCTAGATTATCTAATCTTAACACATCCCCATGCAGACCATATTGGTGCTGCTTCAGAGGTAGTTAATACCTTTACTGTTGGCAAAATTATTATGCCATCCAAAGCCAATACTACTAAAGTGTTTGAAACTTTACTAGATACCATCGCTAGTAACAATCTAAAAATCACGAAACCTGTTGTTGGAAATTCATACACGCTTGGAAATGCTACATTCACTTTATTAGCTCCCAACTCAACTACATATGGTTCTAACTTAAACAACCATTCCATTAGCCTTCGTTTAGTTAATGGTAATAACAGTTTTCTTTTCATTGGGGACTGTGAAGCCGAAGCGATTTCTGATATCCTAGAAAATAAACAAGCACTTGATTCTGACGTTTTACTTTGCGGTCATCATGGAAGTAAAACAAGTACAACTGCTGAGTTATTAGACGCAGTTACACCAACTTATGCTGTAATCAGTGTTGGCAATAATTCTTATGGTCACCCAAGTGATTCAACACTAAGTTTATTAAAGAAAAACAAAATCACCACCTATCGCACTGACGAAAGTGGAACTATAATCGCAACAAGCACTGGTAGTAAAATTACATTTACTGCGAAAGCCTCTGATTTAAGTGAAACCGCATCTACTTCTGCAACAAAGGCTTCCACAACAACGAAAACAGATACCAACGATGATTCTAGCAACGAATCAAATGTTGTTTACATCACCGATACTGGAAGTAAATATCACAAACATGGTTGTCGTCACCTCGATAGTAGCAACACAAAAACAACTATAGAAAAAGCCAAAAAGGCAGGCTACGAACCATGTAAAACATGTAAACCTGCTAGTTAAACAGAAAGGAGCTTATCCATGATATGTATTGACCGCTTTGAAGGTTCTTTTGCTGTTTGCGAGCACGAAAACGGTAGCTTTATTACCATTCCACGTTTTCAATTGCCACAAGAAGCAAAAGAAGGTGATTATATTCAATATGTTAATAACACCTATATAATTAATGAAGAAGAAACGATGTCACGTAGTCAACGAATCAAAGAAAAGATGAATTCCCTTTGGGAAGAATAATAAACAAGGTGCTACTGTAACATTAGTGAATTACGATACATGTATTCATCTAATTTTTGCAGTAGCACCTTATCTTTTATTATGTCATTAACTTTTGGGGAACTATACTCTTCAAAGTTACGCTTATCCTAAACGCAACATTTCTGTATAGGCAAGCAAGAATGGTCCAACACCCTTTGCATCATCATTTACAATTGGCTCTGACATGTAATAGTCAAATGTACCTGGACGATTTCCAGCTCCACCAAGACCAGCTACTAAGCAGATACCGCCAAGATGCATATTTCCTTCTTCCATGTTAAGGTATTTATCACAAACACCATTGAATGCTTTCTTACCATATTCCACATAGGATTCTGGAAGGAATCCAAGTCTTACACCTTTAAGCAGAGCATACGCCATAATGGAACTACCACTTGTCTCTAGATAGTTACGTTCCATACCACCAAGATTTACAACTTGATACCACATACCACTTTCATCTTGGTAACGTAACATCGCATCCATTAAATCCACGAAAATTGTTTTCATCTTCTCATATGATTCACTTGCAGACGAATCTGCTTTATCAAGCGTATCAAGCAAAGCCATTGAATACCAACCAAGTGCACGTAACCAATAGTTCGATGATAAACCTGTAACTTTATCACACCAAAACATCTCTCTTGAAGAATCGTAAGCATGGTAGTATAAACCGGTTCTCTCATCACGCATATTCTTTACTACTTGGAAGAATTGATTATAGATGTCATCATAATTCTTCTTATCATTAAATCTCGTTTCATATTCCATATAAAATGGTTGTCCCATATACAAGCCATCTAACCAAACTTGATTTGGATAGATATTCTTATGCCAAAAGTTTCCTTCCTTTGTACGAGGCATCTTTTCAATTTGGCTATATACCAAATCAATCGCTTTTCTATACTTCTCTTTACCAGTTAAATCATAAAGTTCAAACAAGGTTTTTCCAGCATTCACGTTATCAATATTAAGTTCTTCTACAGAGTAACCATCAATAGTTCCATCTTCTCTAACACGATAGTCAATGAATTCATCTGCAAAATCAAAGTATTTTTTCTCACCGGTAATTGCATACATTTCAAGAATCGCCTTAATCATGCAACCATCAATATAGTTCCAATCCGCTTTTTTTCCTTCAAGAATCTTCTCGATATTCCAAATAGGTCTATCCGGTGTACTCTTCTCAAGTAATTCATCAATGTACTTAAATATGTTCTCTTGCAAAGTTTTGTCCATATCATATACCCCTTCTTTCACATTATGTAAGCGCTTACATTATCCTAATACTATAATAATCTATTAGACACCTTCATGTCAAATACTTCTCACAACCAATGATATAAAATATGTTTTTTACACTACATAGAATCGCAAATCCTATTCATTAAACTCTACAATGACATAATATCCTCGATCTGTCTGTTCAATCTCTTTCACAATTCCATATTTCGATTTAATACGCTCGCCTGGTCCAATACAACCTGACATTGCAACTGCTGGCTCTATAATATAATAATAGTGAAATGATTTCTTCTCTAGTACTTCAATCTTGTCACCAGCCTTTACAAGATTTTCTCTCTCCATCTTAAATCTTACTTCCCGCATACTATTGTAAAGCGTCTCCTTTCGCAATTACCAATTACCTATCTACATAACTTGTGCTCCAGCCCAATTCAAATCAATGCAATAGACATCATCACCAAGTGGTGGTAACTCCTCTTTCACAATATTCAACACATTCTGGTACATTGCTAAATCAATATCAATGCCATCTATATTATCTTGATACATTAATGTAAACTCTAAACTCCCACTTTCGCTTTTACGATAGAAATAGATATCCTGCATACCGTCATCCTCTGCATGAATTTTAGCAAATGTTATTAATTTTAATAATTCTATCGCTTGGTCATTAAGTTCTGCCTCTAATACACGTACTTTCTCCACAAAAGTGTCTGCTGTTTTACATAGACGCATCGTAAAACCTGTAAACAATTCTTTCTCATCTTCTGTAATGCAACTCTCATCAACAGCATTCGGACGCAAGAATACTACGAATTCCTTCTCAACATTACAGTAAGCTGTTGGATACACTAACTTAACTTTATGTCCACAACTTTCGCAATCCCACTGAAATACCGAACTTGATACTACTTCATCTTTTTTATTCGGACCTAATTGCCCATAACAAGTCACCATATGTTCTGATTTACATTGGGGACACATAAATTTAATCTTCTTCGCTATACTTTCCATTCTCTTCAACTTTCTATACAAGTATTTTTTAGTTTATAGTAAATTATACATCGTTTTTATTATTATGTCGATTCTATTAACAAACCTAATGTATTGTTTCAAAATCATACGCAGAAAATCTATGATAGAATGCCCCCATTTCGCCAAAACTAAAACAATATCGAAAGGCATCCATCGTTTCATCTGCGTAGTAAATCACATAGTCGAATTCTTCCCCTTCTACGTGTTCACATATAATATCTTCTGATTGCTTCTTGAACACTTCCATAACGTGCTCAATTGTACAATCAGATTCCTTTAATATTTTCATTAAATCTATTAAAAATGTGCTTCTCTTCTTCAGTTCATAGATATACTTTGTTCCTTCTGCTGGAATACCGATGCAAAACCGTTCTTCCTTGTTACTTAGACGTATTTTCCCGAAATGCTCTGCCGTTTCACGCCATTCAATCAAGAATGCTTTCGCCTCCACTACAGTAGGCAATGGTAGTTTTACAAGATGTTCTAGTGAATCTCTGTTGTAATAGATTCGTATCATTTCCTCTGTATAGCCTAATTTCACTTGCCATTCATGGATTGTGTCAATAATATTTTTTTCAAGCAACTGATATGCAGCCTCTCTCGCCATTTTACTCTCCATCTTCTTACCTCCTACTCGCTTATACTCTATCTTACGCACTCTTATTGTACTAAGTTAATGCTGTTTTTTTGCTTCTTTCTCTTTATCTAATCCATATTATGAGGTTAGTGTCAAACGTTATTTACTTCCCAATTACTACACGGATTGCTACACGTTTTTATGCTCTCACAATCCTAAAATACTCATAGCATCATCATAATACATGGTAACTAACAATTGCAACCCCTTGTTTTCGTATATGAAAAAATTTCCCCTATAACAATATATTTCATAAACTTAGCATCCTATCCATAAACTCTTTCTTAAAAAAGTATACTTTTGTATCTTTTTTTCATTCCCATGCTATACTATAGTTATCAATAAGAATTCACCCAATAACCCAATAGAAATCCAAAACATTTCTACTTCATATTTAATAAGGAGGCACTATGCCAGCTTTCATAACACACTATTTATACGGAGTTGATATGTATCAAAGCCTTAAGGCTAAAGAAATCAAATCTATCTTATATCATAATCAAGATGCCTATAAACTAGGACTACAAGGCCCAGATGTTTTTTTATTTGACTTGCCCCTTCTCCTTGGCCCTTCCGAATATAATGTCGGAAATCATATGCACGAACATAAAGTATCACAATTTTTTCAAAACTACCTTGAAGAGCTTTCCACCTTAACTAATCAGGAATATGATTGTGGACTAGCATATCTATGTGGATTACTTGCCCATTATTCCTTAGATGCCCATGTACATCCTTATGTCTATTATCGAACAGGCTATTCACCTACTGTTCCTAATTCAGATACTACTTCTATGAGTGTACATGCTACATTAGAAGGATTAATCGACAAGCAGCTCCTGCTAGAACGAAAGGGACTAACACCTTCTAAGTTCTATCCTTCCAAAACATTTTCTCTATCTAGCAAAGAAAAATCAATTATTGCTAACCTAATGAGTATCAGTGTGAACCAAACGTTTCGTTCTTTCCTACACGACACAAATTCTTCTGACATTACTAGCCCTAGCAAAATTAAGAACGCCATTAATGCTATGAAAATCGAAACGTTAGCCTTGCATGACCGCACAGGACGAAAACAGAAAAATGTACGAGCTATTGAGAATTTATTAAAACAAGAGCAAATGCTTTCTTCCCTTATTATTCATGATTCTCTTACTGATACGATGGATGCGCTCAATCAAACAAATTCCACATGGCAAAATCCGTGGAATACTAGTATGCAATCAAATGACTCTTTCTATGATTTATATAGTAAAGCAAGCGTCTTCTATCAAGGAATATTGTCGCATATTAATTCTTATTTTACTAATAAATCAAAAGGATTTATTAATTATACACGATTCGACCGGCTTCTTGAGGCAATCGGAAATCGTTCCTATCACAGTGGGCTAGACGTCGGAAATTGCTAGAATTAAAGGTAGTGTCTACAATAAACAGACACTACCTTCTATTAATTCCACATCCTCTTTATCATGCGTAACCATAATAATAATTTGCTCTTTGTCCCTTTGCTTCATAACTGATTTCATAAACTGAACAACTCTTTGCTTATTCTCAAAATCTAAGCCTTTTAACGGTTCATCTAGTAATACTATATCAAACTCACTAAGAAATGCTCGAAGTATTGCTACTCTACGCTTCATTCCACCGCTTAATTCTTTCACTGGCTTATTCTCATTACCAGAAAGACCAACCATTTCACATGCATTTCGTATTTCATCATATAATTTATCATTGCTATCTGGCATAACAAACAATATATTATCCATTATTGTATTCTCTTCTAATAAACGATTCTCTTGAAAGACCGCCCTAATCTTTTTACCCTCTAATCCTACCAGTTCACCACTGTCTGCTCTCTCTAATCCCATTAGTATACGAAGTAGCGTTGTCTTTCCCTTTCCCGATTCTCCCATTATACAATGAATCGTTCCAGAAGAAAAACTACATGACAAATCTTTTAACACAGTCTGATTATCATATGTTTTGCATATATTTTTCACAGTAATTTGCATTATCTCACCTCTTCTCTGTCCGTTTCGACAATCCAAGATAGCTCTTTTTCAATACATATAAAAAGAGTTTTTCAAACAATATGCTGACTACCACAATTACAATCGTCCATGCGAACAAATCAGGTGTATCTAGATAAATCTTCGCTTCATATAGTCTTTCACCAATTGTACCTTTCGGAATTCCAATCACCTCTGCAGCAATTCCAGACTTGAAACTGAAACCAATTCCAACTCTACATGCTGCATAGAAAAACGGCCAAATTGCTGGTATATATAAGTATCGTATTCTTTTCACCAAAGGAACTTCAAAAACCCCCGCCATTTCTATTAGATTCCTATCTACACTTTGTATTCCCTGTAGAATGTTTGTATACATAATTGGCAATACCATTAAGAATACAATGAAGATTGATAGTTTCTTGGAAGATAAAAACACTAAGCAAAGTATAATAAATGACGCTACTGGAATTGCTTTCATCACACCAAACAAAGGCTGTAAGAACTCTTCTACTCTTCTATTCAGATTTCCAAGTATCGCAAGCACAATTCCTATCGCTGTTGCTCCTAAAAATCCTAGGATAATCTGCATCATAGAATGCAATATCGTTCGAAAAAATTCCCACGCTCTTGCAATCTCAAGCAATCTCTTCGCAGTCGAAACAGGAGATACTAAAAGTATCTCCTGTTTCAGTAATCTACTTGCTATCTCCCATATGAGCAGCCAAACTATAACTGCCCATAATTTAATTGTTTCTTTTTTGTTTCCTGCATGTTGCATATTTCTTTTACTTCTTATAGTAAAACGCATCATCTGGTATTGTTCCTCCAACTGCTTTTGGGTTCTGTTCAAATAAAACTGCGTAATATCCTTTTAATATTGCTTCCATCTCTTCTCCTTCGATAAAAACAATATTACAGTACGGCAATGCGATTTTGGCAACTGCAGCAGGTATAATGTCTTGTTCTTCTATCATAACTGCCGCTTCCTCTATATTAGAATTCACATATGCAACAGAATCTTTATAATTCTCTAAAAACGCATTAACAAGTTCTGCATGTTCCTCTAAGAATTGCGTCCTAACAACAATAGCACCTGTTACTAACGCACTCTTATCCTGCTCTGTTTGTAATGCCCCCCACTCAGTATTCATATCTAATGCTATACGAATCTTATCATTTTTCATTTGAGCCGTAGTCACAAACGGCTGTGGCAACATAGCGATTGCATTTTCTTCACTAGCTAAAACAGCTACACATTCTGCATGTTCTGATTTATATTCGATTGTAACATCCTTCTCCGGATCTATCCCATTCTCTTTTAAGATATAGTTCAGGGTATATTCTGGTGTAGCCCCTTTCCCACTGGTATAGATTGTTTTTCCTTTTAAATCAGCAATGCTTTGAATGGAATCGCCATTTTCAACTATATATAATACACCTAATGTGTTAACCGCTAATACTTTCACATTACCTTCCGTGTTGTTATACAATACAGAAGCAAGATTTGCTGGAATCGCTGCTATATCAACCTCACCTTTTACTAGCAAAGGTGTAATCTCATCTACCGCTGCTGCGATTTGGAATTCATAATTCTTTGTTGTCTTCGCATCGTCCATCATTTTAACCATACCCATAGCAGTTGGACCCTTTAACGCTACAACTTTTATTGTTGCTGTATCTTCATTTGCTGCCTTTTTGTTCTGACAGCCGATTATCATAGTCATACTTAATACAAGTACTACTACTAACGATAGTAATTTCTTCATAATGTCCTCCATTGTCTATAATATCATTCTTCTATTATAGCACGACAGTCCACTATTTGCATCCGAATCGTAATAGGAATTATCCTCTCTTGATATCGTCATCAACAATATTTTCAAGCTGTTGTAAGACATCAATTACTTCGCATAGTAATGCAGATTTTTTTGACATTTTATCATTTAATTTATCTAGCCTGCTACCTAATTTATGTATTACACTAGAGATGTCTGTTGTATCATTAGCAATAGATTGAATCTCGTTTCCTGCAACACCGATTTGCGATACAATTTTACCGCTAAATTCTTTCACTTCCTTCGTGCAATCTGTAACTTGTGCAAAATTAGTCTTAACATCATTAGCATATGTTAGATTCGCTTGAATTGTTCCTTTTGTTTCTTCAATTTCTTTTTTTAATCCATCTAAACTATCGAATAACGCTTGTACCGATTCATCAATTCCTGCTACCAACTTTGCTGTAGATGTAGATAATTCACGAATCTGCTCTGCTACAACAGCAAATCCTCTTCCTGCATCACCTGCTCTAGCCGCTTCAATTGATGCATTCAATGCTAACAGGTTTGTATTCGAAGCAATTCCTGTAATGTTCTTAGACATCTCTTGAATATTCTCAAAGTTTTTTTCTAATGTGTGAAACGTGTTCGTAATGTTTCCTAACTGGGAACAACTCTGCTCTATATGGTTAGATAATTTTCCCATCTTATGCTCTGCTTGTTCTATTGCATCATCTGATTTTGATACAATATCATTTACTTGGCTTGCATAGGTATGAAACTCTTGAAAGTTCTTGTGCGTACTATCTATGTTCTCATTAATACTTCCAAATTGTAATGTTGTCGAATCAAATCCTTCTCGAATGGCTTCAAGATATTTTGTTATATCTTCTTCCTCATTCATAAAGTTTTCAACTCTTTCTTCAATATGTCTAACTCCGTATCGAACATGCTTTGCATCCTCTGGTACTTGCTGCTCGATTTTTACAATTTCTTGATTACTCTCGTTTTTATTCTTCTTAAATATGTTCATAATAAGTCTCCTATTCAAAAACAATTACTGTCATTGTTTGATTGAAATGCTGTTGATTGAGCTGTTCACCGTATCCAGAAAATCCAACATAATCACCAAGTTCTCGTCCTAATAACGTCGAAAATTCTTGTAGATATCCTTCCCCTTCAAACAATAACGTTCTCGCAAGGCAATGAACAACTAATGTCAAACTTCGTTTTGGCACTTGGGTCTTTATCTTTTCTAATGTACCATTAACAACACTTCTATAGTCATCTGGCTCTAATAGTGCCATTTTTGCATTGTGGTAAACTCTAGCATGATACATCATTGCTTTGTTCTCTAATATGCTACAATTCGCTGTAATATACATCTTGTTACCTATTACTCTTCCCATCGAAGACGTATCAAGACGTTTTGGCAATCCCTCAAGTGTCGTATTCAGCGCCTCCGCTATTACCTCGGCTGCTGGTCTATTATCATATTCATACACCGTTCTTGTTCGATTATCTACCTTTGTAGCAACGAACGTTTTACCTGTCGGCTTATATATATTCTCTCTAAAGAAATGCACTTTTCCACCCATATTACGAATTAATATGAATACGCAAGATTTATCAACAATTTTTCCATTGTAGGATACAAACGTTACATCCTCTGCCGCATTATTACCTGCTGTTCCTCCAACTACTGGTATCTGCTTCTCTAAAAGAACAGAATTTAGAGTCGTAAGTACCGATTCCTCACATCCTAAGAATGCATTCGTGAATTCCAGGCATATGCAGTTCTGTAAGCTAGATAATTTCTTTACACATTTTTCAACACGGTCTACGTATTTTATTGGATAGCGGTCTACCTGTTCAAGAATATCTGCATAACATTCAATTCCATCTTCTATTCCTATTGCTAGGAGTGAATCTTTATATGCGCCCTCTCTGCACATCTCTATAATCGTTGTCGAACCAACAGCTATACTTTCTGGAAACAATCGATATATCTCCTCTGTATATTCCTTAAAATTAGCTACCCCCGAAAAGAATAAAATTAGTTTTGGCTTATTAAAACTCTTTGTAGCTTCTCTTACTGCTGCATTTACATCCCTGTTTGAACTTCTACCTATGTTATATTTCATAAAAGACACTCCTTTGTTGTTTTTGTATATCTTATTTCTGAATCCCCCTTTTTCTTTGTTTATATTTTATCACAAATTATCCACAATTTCTATCATTTTCTCTACTTTTGAATAAGAAATTGTACCTATTTGCGCTTTTTCACACTACATTTATCAACTTTTCAATCAATTTCTTTGTCAACTCATACACTTTCATGTCTTTTTATATATTTTTTACATTTTTACGTTTAATAGACTATACTTTTTGAGCATAATGTAGTATAATATATTCAATCCAAAAGGTTACTTACATGTAACATAATGGTAAACTTGAAAGGCATGACATAAAGAGAGGAGCAATTCATATGAAATTAGAAAAATTAATATCAAAAGGTACCAATGCAAGTGTATACCAAAACGGGGATGTTGCAATTAAAGTATTTAATAAAGATTTTCCTAAAACAGAAGTATTGAATGAAGCATTAAACACCTCACGCGTCGAAGAAACAGGATTAGATATTCCATCCATCAGCGAGGTATCTCATATTGATGGACAATGGGCTATTAGCATGAATTTCATTGAAGGTAAGACACTATATGATTTAATGAAAGAGAATCCTGATAAATTACAAACCTACATTGATCAGATGGTGGACTTGCAGTTAGAGATTCACTCTAAACGCTCTCCATTACTAAACAAATTAAAAGATAAACTTGTTCGCCAAATCAATAGTCTTAATTCTATTGACGAAAGTAAAAAGTACGAATTATTAACACGTGTAGACGGAATGCCAAAGCATGTTAAAGTATGCCATGGTGATTTTAATCCAAAGAATATCATCGTATCTGGCGATAAACTCTATGTACTAGATTGGGTACATGCTACACAAGGAAATGCCAGTGCTGACGTTGCAAGAACCTATCTTCTATTCTCTCTTGAAGATGCAAAAGCTGCAGATTTATATCTTGATACTTTCTGTAAGAAGAGTAAAACAGAAAAACGTTATGTACAAACATGGTTACCAATTGTTGCTGCTGCACAGTTAACAAAAGAAAAACCAGAAGAAAAAGAATTATTAATGAAATGGTTAGATGTCGTTGAATATCAATAATATATAGTTACAAAAAGTTTGCCACGTTATAACTGAGAATCGGTTATAACGTGGCAAACTCTTTGTTCTAGTTGAGGAATTACGCTCTTCTACTTCGTCTCTTCCGCAAACGTATTCATCGCTTGCTTCAACTCTTCAAGCAATACCCTTCCTTCTTCAAGCGATTTTGCTTTTACTCCCATATAAAACTTGATTTTAGGCTCTGTTCCTGATGGTCTAACACAACACCATACATCATCAGCTAAATCAAAATACAATACATTTGACTTTGGTAAACCTGTTGCGGTTCTTTCCAATGTCTCATAATTAACTACTACATCATTCTCGTAATCACGAAGTGCATTCACTTTTACGTCTGCAATGGTTTGAATACTCTCTGTACGGAAACGATCCATAATACGATTGATTCTTTCTGCTCCATCTTGCCCTTGAAGCGTAATCGTATGTAAATCTTCCATATAGTAACCGTATTTATCGTAGATACAAAGCATCTGATCCCACAACGTAAGATTATGCGCCTTGTAGTATGCTGCTGCCTCACAAAGTGCCATAACTGCTGATACGGCATCCTTGTCTCTTGCATAAGTTCCAATTAAACAACCATAACTTTCCTCAAATCCAAAGAGATATTGATATGCGTTTTGTTGTTCAAAAAACTTAATCTGCTCTCCAATATATTTGAAACCAGTTAATGTTTCGATACAAGCCAGACCATATTCTTTCGCTACTGCTGCTGCCATATTACTCGATACGATTGTAGTTACAACTGCACCATTGTCTGGCATCTTATTCAGTTCTTTTCGTTGTGATAAGATGTACTCACAAATTAGCATTCCTGACATATTACCAGAGAACGATACATACTCTCCCGTTTGAGAATTCTTCGCATACACACCAAGACGGTCTGCATCTGGGTCAGTTGCTAGAATAATATCTGCATCTACTTTCTTCGCTAACTCGATTGCCATAGCAAATGCCTTAGAATCTTCTGGGTTTGGATAACTTATCGTTGGAAATCTTCCATCTGGCTGTTCTTGCTCTGGCACTACGTATACTTGTTCAAATCCAATCTCTTTCAAGATTCTTGTAACAGGAACAAGACCTGTACCATGTAATGGCGTATAGACAACTTTAATCTGTTTTGCATATTCACGTAACTGCTCCGGATTCAAAACAAGCTCTTTCATCTTCGCAATATATTCGTCGTCAATATCACTTCCGATTACTTCGTATAATCCTTCTGCCTCAGCTTTTTCCCTTGGCATTGTCTTAACAACTGCATAGTCAGTTATTGCATTTACCTCATCTATAATCTGAGTATCAAGCGGATATGTAATCTGTGCACCATCTTCCCAATATACCTTATATCCATTATAGTTCGATGGGTTATGGCTTGCTGTAATTACTACACCAGCGATGCAACCAAGTCTACGTACTGCAAAGGAAAGCTCTGGTGTTGGACGTAATGACGGGAATACATATGCTTTAATCCCATTTGCCGCAAAACACAATGCTGTCTCCTCGGCAAACTCTGTTGACATCAAACGAGAATCATATGCAATCGCAACACCTTTTTGTTGTCCGCCTTCTTTACAGATATAATTTGCTAAACCTTGTGTCGCTTTTCTAACCGTATAGATATTCATACGATTGCTTCCGTTTCCAAGCACACCACGTAGCCCACCTGTTCCGAAAGCCAAATCTCGATAAAAGCGGTCTTGTATTTCGCTCTCATCCTCATTTATCGCAAGCAGTTCTGCTCTTGTATCCTCATCAAAATATGGATTTTCACACCATTCTTTATATTTTTCTAAGTAGCTCATATGAACCTCCTATTAATCGTTCTGTCTCCCTATTAAATGTTAGGACGACAAGGCAAGTTTTTAACGCAACTCTGCTTCATCATCCTAGCATATCACTTACTTATTTTTCTTCTATTTTGGATTTGAGTGTCTAAAGGTAATGAACATGCTGACAATGAATACATGCTCATGTTTAAAAAATGCGCTGGGTAATATTTATTCATACATAATTTGTGCATACTTGTGTATCAACAAAATAAATCTGCAAAACTTCGTTATCTATGCTTGCGTATTCGCTAATGTTCTCTAAATAAAAAACGATAGCGTAATGCCTATAGTACTTCTTAGTGTGTACATTCACAGCCTAGGAAGGCGAGGCATGGACGCCGAGCCAGCCTGAGCTGAGGCAGGATGCCGAATCGAAGGCGTTTCCGTAACCTTTCAATATCTTCCCGTACACACTTAGAAGTTCTTAGGTATGTAGCGTGTTTTGTTTTAGAGAATATTAACGAATGCGCTTTAAACACATATCAAAGTTTTGCATCATAAACGTATATTACACAAGTATATCACCTACGTTCAAATGAATAAATATTTCCCAATATTCATTTGAACACGTAAATAAACCTTTTGACGCCCAAATCATTTTTCTTCTTTTAGATACTCAAGATTCTTTCTAATTAAGTCACATCTTTGTTTCACACAATCAGGAGAGCGAAGTGGGTCTGTTGGTGTATTAAACACATAATCAATTAATTTATCAATTGTCGTTGTCGCTACATGCATTCTTGTATCAGAAGAAGCATAGTAGATATATACATCTCCGTTCTCTCTAGCAATTGCTCCGTTTGTAAACACAACATTGGATACATCGCCAACTCGTTCACTTCCAAGTGGTGCAATCAAAAATCCTGAAGGTTCTGCAATTACTTTCCAAGGTTCATTACTATCCGTTGCAAATGCGTAGATAACATAACGTAAACCTGCTGCTGTATTTCTTACACCATGAGCGATATGGATAAATCCTTTGTCTGTTTTAATTGGAACTGCACCTGCACCATTTTTAACTTCTGTGATTGTATGATACTTTCTACAGCTTGTAATAATTTCTTCTTCAATTATAGCATGTTCAATATCATCACACAATCCAAAACCAATGCCACCACCTGAACCAGTATCGATAAAATCATCCATTGGTCTTGTATAGAATGCATATTTTCCATTCACAAATTCCGGATGTAACACAACATTTCTTTGTTGTGGTGAACGCAATGTTTTCAAATTATCAAGACGTTCCCAAGTCTTTAAATCCTTCGTTCTTACAATACCTGCTGCTGCAACTGCTGCGGATAAGTCATTTGCCTTTGTATCCTTACTCTCTGAACAGAATGTACCGTAGATATATCCATCTTCATGCTGTGTTAATCGCATATCATATACATTTGTTTCTTCTTCACATGTATCTGGTAATTCCACTGGATAATCCCAGAATTTAAACCCATCAATACCATTATCACTTTCAGCAACACCAAAGAAGGATTTACGATCATTTCCTTCAATTCTAACAACGAGATAGAACTTTCCGTTTAATTCGATTGCACCTGAATTCATAACTGCATTTACGCCTAAACGCTCCATAAAGTATGGATTTGTCTCTACATTCAAGTCATATTTCCAAGTTAATGGAATATGGTTTCTTGTTAAGATTGGATTTTCATAACGGTCATAGATTCCATTATAGGAATCTGCCACCTTATTCTTTTTATTAATTAGTTCCTCGTATTTCTTTAATTCTGTATAATAATTTTTATGCAACATCGTTATTCCTCCTTATGATTTCAAAACACATTCTTCCGTTGTGATATGGACATTTCCATGGTTCAACAATTGGTTTCTCCGTATCAGGTTCATGATTTTCAGTTAATTGCCAGTACCACTCTGACCCTTCTCTTTTATCCACTACTTTTGTCGTGATATAATTCAGTATGTCCTTAGCCGCTTCCATATAGCGTTTCTCGTTAGACTTCTCATATGCATTCAAGAATCCGACAACTGCCTCTGCCTGCACCCACCAAACTCTGTTTTTGTTTACTTCTCCCTTTTCACATTCATTTAACAGGGAGTGTTCTACATAAGCAACGTTATAAATCTGGTCTTCCAAGACGGCTGTTATACGATGCATTCTCTCTGTTAACGCTGCATCGCCAAGAACTTCACAACCTCGATCAATCAACCAAGCAGTCTCGATATCATGTCCATACGAATGCAAGTCAATGATACTGTTCATGTTCTTATCAAAAAACACCTCTTGTCTGCGTAACTCTTCGTTAAATACTTGCTTCTCGAATACTTCCATGATAAAACGTAACTTGTCAGCAAGCTTTTCATCGCTTGTCACTCGATATAATTCGGTATACGCTTCAAACACATGCAATAGCGTATTCATTGTCTTCTCTGCAATCACCCCATTCTCCGATAATTTATCGTTGTTTTCTGGCATGAAATTATATGTAAATGCTTCTAAATACCCTACGTCATCTCTACACTTCGATTCTATGATTTCAACCAAATCGTAAGCAATGTTTAATGCTTCTTCCTCTTTCGTTGCATCGTAATAAGAAGATAATGCATAGATTGCAAATGCTTGATTATATGTATGCTTTGTACTATCAAATACTGTACCGTCATAATTTAATGACCAGTAAACTCCTCCATGTTCTTTATCCATGCAATACTGTTTCAAAAACTTATATGCATGTTCTGCAAATGGTAGCAATGTTTTATCATGAAGTACCAAATATGCATTCGAGAAAAACCATAGAATTCTACTATTTAAGATACAACCTTTCACTGCCTCTTTATCAAGATTCAGCTCATAATCTAACCAACCGTAAAACCCACCATACGTATCGTCTTTTAGACCTTCCCAAAACGGAAGAATCTTGTCATTTAACATTTGCTTTGCTTGTTCTACCATTGTTGCCACTCCTCCTTATACTTTGTTATCGTAATTACTTTATAAATCTGTTTATGCCTGTAGCCAAACTTTTTGTTTCTGTTTTTTGTTTTTTAGCTTAATTTAATTTTAATATTAACCTAAATTTTAATCACTCTACTATCTTGGCTATTTTTACACTATCTTGGCTTTTTACAGAAACAGATTATCAAAATTACATCCTTTTCCTCTGTAACTGTTCTTGCATTCTTACAAAGTATTCGGTATACTTAAATTAAGGTAAATTATTTTTATATATTCTAATAAATAAAGGAGGTATTTATGTCAAGTTTTCTAACTCGGTTAAACAAATCCGTTCTATCACTTCATTCTTCTTACACTGATACATTTGACAAAACTAATTTTAACACGAAAATACCTTCTGGAAAAATCTCAACACCGAACATATCCTTACATGATTTTTTCAAGAAAGCATATATTCCCTCTCCTACCATGTGCACCATGAATTCCCTTTATTACTTGGAATTGCTCGCACAAGAAACACGTAATTTCCCCTTTACTTTGGAGCTGCAAAATCTGGATTCCTTTCTCCTGCTCTATACCAAAAAGGGACGTTATCGTTTAACCTATCAAGACAAACAATACATAATCGGAGAACATACCATTCTTTTTCTCGATTGTGCAAACTATCAAAAACTTGATTTACTAGAGCAAACTTGGGATTTTGAAATTGCTTTCTTAAATGGTCAGCAGACAGCTTACTACTATGAATTATTTCATGAAAACGGAATCCCCTTCTGCACTTGCACGCCGAACAACAACAGTATCTCAACATTACATAAACTTTTTTCCTACGAAGAGCAAGACTCTGTTTCAGTTGAACTGCTTCGCTCCTCGTTACTTACGTCTTTGCTTACCAATCTAATCCTTACGAAAAACGCCGACTTCAACCAAGCAAGCTATATCCCAAACCACGTAAAACAGATGATGATGATTCTACAAAACCGTTATGTAGAAAAACATACGCTTGATTCCTTGTCTCTTGAATTAAACTATAACAAATACAAACTGGCAAAAGACTTTAAGTACTATGTACACGAGTCGCCAATTGATTATCTAATTGTTCGAAGAATGGATGTCGCAAAGCAATTACTTATATCTACGAATAAGACAATTAATGAAATCTCGGAATCTGTTGGTATAACGAATGTACCACATTTTATTCATCTATTTAAAAAACATACTATGTTAACGCCTTTACAATATCGTGAAAAAAACACACTATGAAGATTCATTATCTCTTCATAGTGTGTTTTCTAATTTATGTTATAAATTTTTCCCATTATTCATTATCACATCACGATACCAGTAGCCAGAATCTTTGATAATTCTTTGCTGTGTTTCATAGTCAACATGTACAAGACCAAATCGTTCTGTATAGCCACAATTCCATTCAAAGTTATCCATTAGTGACCATTCAAAGTAACCTCTTATATCAATGCCTTCATCCTTCGCTTTTCCTAGCTGTAATAAATAGCGATTCAAGAAATCAATACGATTCGGATCATGGACTTTTCCATCTAATGAAACAATATCATGGCAAGACATTCCATTCTCTGTTATGAAGATTGGCAATTGATATCTCTCATATAAAAACTTCGTTCCCCAGTAGATACACTCTGGAGTAACTGGCCAACTGTTTGCCGTTTTCCCATAGCCGACTTTACGGTCTACATACTCTGGTTTTCCGTCTGCACCCATCTTTATGGTAAAACCATTGTACATATTTTGTCCGTAGAAATCCAAAGGCTGTGAAATTAACTTCATATCTTCCTTGGTTATCTTAGGCAAGAACTTATGATACTTACGTAGTCCCTCTTCTGGGTACTCACCACGTATCACAGGATCGCTCCACCAGCTAACACTCCAAGTCCAGTTTTCTTCAATATCTGGACAACGGAAAAATGTTTGTTTTGCTGCTTCAATATCTTCTGGCTTCTCGCTTGCTGGGCAGCTAACACCTGCTGTTGGCGCATAGCCTACTTGTATTGGTTGTTTCGCATACTCTCTTAACATTTTTGTTGCCTGACCATGCGCAAGCATTGCATTATGCGCCATACCTAAACTATCTCGGTTAGTTACTTTTAATCCTGGTGCATGTTCTCCTGCAACATACCCAAGGCCAATAAAACATTGTGGTTCATTCAATGTAAAATACTTTGTAACTCGATCAGAAAAGTGCATCGCAACCACTTTCGCATATTCTCCAAACCACTGTACGATTTCTCGATTTGCCCAACCACCTTTACAGTGTAATGCATAAGGCAACTCCCAATGATACAATGTAATATATGGCTCAATTCCATTCTCTAACAAGCAGTCAATTAAATCGCTGTAGAACTGAATTCCTTTTTCATTTACTCTTCCAACTCCATCTGGTAAAATTCTCGACCAATTAATCGAAAATCGGTACGCTTTCACGCCAAGCTGTTTCATAATTGCCACGTCTTCTTTAAAACGATTATAATGGTCACATGCCACATCTCCTGTGTGACCTTCCTTTATCTTACCTGGCTCACGTACATACACATCCCAGATATCCTCTCCTTTTCCATCGTCTTTTCCTCTTCCTTCTATTTGGTACGACGATGTTGCAACTCCCCATACAAAGTCTTTTTCAAATGACATATAAAAGTCCTCCTTGTTATTATAATGTTTGATGATTACAAAATTCATTGTATCATCATATAGTTTCACATTATAATATCACGATACTTTTACGTCAACATATACAATTCAAACAAAATACCCTACATATTATATGTTTTACCATTTATCTTTCTTTCGCACCACTAACAATATTATAGTAAGCGTTAGAAGTAGCTCGATATACAAGCGTGTAGAACAAGGCAAATACAACGAAGCTAATAAGCGTTACAACCGCAAATAAGGTTACATTATTGAGATTAAATAGTAGTAATAACTTACGTATAATCGGAAATGCAAATGCAAGATGCATGCCTGCTCCAATTAACGGCATAAAAAATACCATCAGCAACTGTGAATTAATACTCTTTCTAATCTCCTTCTTCGTCATACCGACCTTTTGCATAATATCAAAACGAGCTTGGTCTTCATAACCTTCCGAAATCTGCTTATAGTAGATAATAAGAACTGCCGCAAAGATAAATACAACACTTAATAAAATTCCAAGAAAGAATAAACTGCCATAGAGACTATAAAACCCTTCCCTTTGTTCTTCACGGCTATCGCAAATATACGAATAGATGCCGTGTGAATCCGCAATTGAAAATTCTCTAAAGGTTTCTCCAAGCTTTTCACTCAACTCAACTTGTTTCTCGCTATCAATCTGCGTATCAAATTCATAATTCCATTTAAGCGAGAGCATTCTATTTCCTCTATGATCTTCAAGCTCTCTAATTCCTTCTAACGCTGTATCAAAATCCGATACAAACACATATATCGATGGCACTACATTCAACGCCGCCTCTCCATTATCAATAAATGTATCAATATGTTTTTTTACTTTGAACGTATTTCCACCCTTAATTGTCAACGTGTCTTCTGTATAATTCGTTCTGTATGTGTATAGCAATATTTCATCTTTCTCAAGCGTTTCTGATGCATTCATAAGCTGATTGTAATCAGCAATTGGTATAATATAAAACTGAACTACATTCTCGAATGTGTTTAGACTAAATTGATTTACCTTTGTAGAATCCGTTTCAGCAACATTTTTCTCAAGATATCCCGCAACAGAAGCAGAATAGTAATCTACCACATGCTCCTTCTTAACTCCATACAATTCAGAAATTTCTGTAACAGCATCACGAATTACTTCCATGTTTTCACTGTTTAAATCTTCAACCTCTTTCATTTTGGTTTGTATATTAATTTCTTTCGGATATAGTTTTTTCAAAGAATCCTCCGCGCCAAAGTATAGACTGGCAGTAGAAGAAATCATAACAAGTACCATTGTTGCAAGGATACAGATTGATGCAAGTCCTGCTCCATTGCGTTTCATACGGTAAACCATAGAGGATACTGATACAAAATGATTTGCTTTATAATAATAGTTTTTCTTCTTTTGCAAAATACGGCAAACCAAAACAGAACCAGCAATAAACAAAAGATAAGTTCCGATAATAACCATAACAACCGCTATAAAAAACCAAACTAATGCTGAAATGGGCTCTTTAATTGATACTGCTATATAATC
>NZ_JAVBNS010000067.1:0-18916 GCF_031551385.1 Anaerosporobacter sp. | reverse complement strand
TTGTTTTAGAGAACATTAACGAATGCGCTTTGAAAACATAACAAAGTTTTGCATCATAAACGTATATTACACAAGTATATCAACTAAGTTTAAATGAATAAATATTTCCCATTATTCATTTAAACAAGAAAATAAACCTTTTGACACCCGAATCCTAATTAAGAAAACAAAAGAACAGGAGAAACCAATGAAAAAAAGAATTAACTTTCTATCACAATACATGCGACCCTATAGAATCCGATTTGTAATTGTACTACTTATAATCCTAGCAACAACAACCATAGTAGTATGTTATCCGTATCTATTTGGAAAATTAGTTGATGCCTTATTTTACGATAAGAATATACCAACATTCTTCCGTATAGGGATTATATATTTTGTTATCTACATAATTAATCAAGTTTTGCATTATTGTCTTGATATGATGGTAGCAAAATTATATATAGAATTTTCTTTTGACATAAAAAATGGAATATTTAAGAAGGTGCTTTCGTATAAAAGCAAGCAACTATCTAACTTAAATACTGGAGATATCATTTTCCGCATGAATAAAGATGCTGACGAGGTTTTGAGTTTTATCTATAGTGATATATTTTATGGAATATCAGCATTTTTAGATTTTAGCATGTGTTTAGGAATGACTGCATTCATTAGTCTTCCACTGGCAGGAGTTTCACTTGCTTTAGTAATTCTCACGTTCCTAGTATCGAATGTATTCAATAAAATCCTCAAGCCGTATTATGAAAAGGTTGCCAAGATGTCTGCGTCAAATCAAACATGGCTATTCGAGCTTTTAAATGGAATGCGTGATATTCGTCTTCTAAATGCAACTAGATATAGCATGGATAAATACATGAATAAAGAATTTGAGATTATAGAGAATAATAAAAAAGTTATGGAAAAAGAAACGATTGCTGACCGAACAAATGTAGCAATACAGGTATTATCTTCGATATGTTTATTTGCAGTAGCAGCATTTAATATTGTTTCTAATGTACTGACTCTAGGCGGTTTAATAGCATGTATTGATTATTTTGAACGTATGGTAGTGACATTGGGACGAATGTATGCAAGAACTTTTTCAATAGCAAAAAGAATTATTTCGATTGAACGAATAATTGAAATTCATGAGCAGGAATCAGAAGAATATAAAGAACATATACCAGTAAATGAAATTAGTAAGGGTGAAATTATTTTTAGTAACGTGCATTTTTCCTATTCGGAACATAAAGAGGTGTTAGAAAATCTCAACTTACATATAAAGCCAAGAGAAAGAATTGCACTAGTTGGAAAGAGTGGACAAGGAAAGAGTACGATTGCAGAATTACTATGTGGGTTGCTTGAGGCTAATCGTGGTGAAATTACGATTGATGGAACAGATATCAATTGCTATAACTTACAAGATTTACGAAGTCAGATAGGTTTGGTAAATCAAACAACAGCAATATTTAATGATACAGTTCGTTATAATTTGGTTTTTACGAATGAAGAAAAGCATGATGATGAGATATGGAACGTTCTAAAATAGGTGGAACTAGACGATGTTATTAACAAATTGCCGAATGGTCTTGATACAATTCTTGATTCTTCAAAGACCTTACTATCAGGTGGTCAGAAACAGAGACTAGCAATAGCCAGAGTATATCTAAAGAAACCGAAAGTATTAGTTTTCGATGAATCAACGTCAGCGTTAGATGGTAATACGGAACTCAATCTGACAAATACATGGGATGAATTATTCAAGGAAAACACGGTACTTATTATTGCACACCGTTTATCGACAATAATGAAAGCTGACCGAGTAGCATTTTTAGAAAATGGAAAGATTATAGGATGCGAAAAACACACACAACTTTTGGAAACGTGTCTGCAATATAGAACTCTTTTCTATGAGCAATATAGAAGTTATTGTAAGGAAGGAGGTATTGTGTAAATGAAGTTTAAACGATTATATTACTTTAAAAAACTATTTCCACTGATAGAAAAAAACAAAAAGTTGATGGTGGGAATGTTTGCTACTAAATTTCTGTTAGTGCTAGCAGCCTTATTTCCACCACTCGTCTATAAATATTATATCAATCAAGTAATCGTTGGTGAGAAAATAAGATTATTAGGTTATGTTGTCGCAGGGTACATTATTTTGTTTGTTATACAATCAATACTAAATGTTGCTTCAAAATATGCGGAATTTAATTATACTAACATGCTGAAAGTGGACATAAAACAAGCGTTACTAGATATCTATACCTCTATAGATTACATGGAATACGAGCAATATAATATTGGTGATATTAAGATTAAAATAGAATCTGATACAGAAGCAATATGCTCCTTCTATGTAAAACATTGTTTGGACTTTGCATTTTCCCTTTTCGGTGCAGTAATTATGATGGTTTTGATTTTTCAAATGAATTGGTACTTAACAATATTCGGTCTAGTTATGATTGTACTATCCTTTTTCGTTACGAAAGTATTAGGAGAGAAAATCAGGATAGCCGCCAATAAGTACAGAATGGATCAAAGTGCATTTGATAGCACGATACATGAGGCGTTACAAAACTGGAAAGAGATAAAGATAAACAACTTAGAAGAAAGAGAATGTGAATTATTGCAAGAGAAATGGTCACTTCTCACGAAGACAAAGCTTAAAATGACTAGATATCAATATTTGCATGGAGCACTTATTGCTTTTAATTTATTTTTCATCACACGTATGAATCTATATTTTTTCGGTGGAATTCTTATTATAAAGGGCTTAATGACAGTACCGATTATGCTTGTCTTTATGAATTACTATAATCAAATCCATACATATATTCAAACAACATTAAATTCATTTATAGAGTTAAGTTCCGATGTGCCTAAGATGGATGGGATATTATCAATGTTAGAATACAAAAATGTGTTACCAACAAAGAATCTGCCTGAAAAACAAGAGAATTTTAACGGAGATATACGCATTGAAAACCTTAGCTTCAAATATAAAACATCGAATAACTATGTTCTAAAAAACATTTCCACAGTAATGAAACACAATAGGTCACTTGCTATCGTTGGGGAAAGTGGAAGTGGAAAAACAACGTTAGTAAAGTTATTAATAGGACTTTATGCTCCTGATGAGGGTTCAATCTATATAGACAATAGTAATCTAAATGATATTCCTGTGGAAAAAAGGACGCACTTAATAAACATAGTAATGCAAGACCCGATGCTATTTAATATGTCCATAGTAGATAATCTTCGTATGGCAAAGCCGGATGCAACGATGGAAGAAATCGAGGATGCGTGTAAAAAAGCAAATATATATGATTTCATTCAAGAAACAGCGGAGAAATACAATACCCTGATTGGGGAGCAAGGAATTAAACTATCAGGAGGACAAAAGCAGCGATTAGCAATTGCAAGAACGTTATTGCTAGACCCAAAGATACTTATCTTTGATGAGTCAACATCCTCATTAGATAGTGAAAATGAGAATATGATTGTAAATGCAATCAATAATTTATCACACGATAAGACAATAATTACGATTTCTCATAGATTTTCAACAATTGCAAAATCAGAGGATGTGATGTTACTGCAAGATGGCTGTATCGTGGAACAGGGCAATTTTGATACGGTTAGGAAAGAAAGCAATCTATTTAGATTGATCTTTAAGGAACAAAGTTTGAATTAGATTATCGTTCAATCCCAAGCATTGCGTTACTCTGCAAGGCTATGGGCTAATAATACAGAATGACCAAGAAACCAGCCCCTTCGCCGAAGGCGGACTCTAAAAGGGCTGGTTTTAGTAGAGGAGGGACAACAAGAATGAAAGAAACATTACAAGGAACATGGAAGTATTACAAGAACATACTAGGCATTCTAATCGTGTGTACAATTATGGGATTGATGCAGATGGTTATGCTACTCGTCGAACCCCAGATTATCTCGCTGATTGTTGACAGGGTAATCAATCCCGCTGTTGGAAATGCGCCAGTGGAGAATTCTAGTGTATTTTTCTTTTTAATAAGAGATATACCAGAACATGATGTATGGAGGATCATGGGTGTCTTAGTCGTAACATTTTTAATTTTTCTGGCACTTTATTTTGTGCTGTTTTATCTAAGATGGAACATAGCGCATTACTATTCATCTCAATGTGAGAAGAATATGCGAAGAGACTTATTGAATAAGATAAATTCGTTTGGAGTTGGATTACTAAAGGATTATTCAACAGGAGATTTAATAACAATAATAAATCGAGATACTTCAAATATTAGAAATGCCTACATAGCAGGAGTTCCATTTATGTGTGACTCTCTGTTCTACATAGTTGTAGCGGTATATTTTCTATCAAGATTAGATGTGACATTAATTATATTTCCACTGCTTACGTTAGTGGTGTTTGCATTAATAACAAAAGGATTAATCAAGACGTTTGGGAAAATGTATGAAATGATGTGGAAGAAGAATTCGGATTTGAATACAGAGACACAGGAAAGTATCTATGGATTTCGAACAATAAAGGCATATGCAAGGGAAGAATTTCAGCAAAAGAAATTTAGCAATAAAGCAGAAGATTTGAAAGATTTCCATACTGGTTTTGGGAAAACGAGATATCGCTACTTTTTAATGTATGATACGGTAGATAATATAGTTATGGTTGTCAGTATGGGAATTAGTATCTATCTGGCATCAAAGATGAAGATGAGTAGTGGAGAATATTCAGCATTCTTATCATATCTACTTATGATATGCGGTTGCTTTATCAATCTGATATTCTTGGCATCGGATATTCAAGATTATGTTGTTAGTGGAAAACGATTGCATGGACTTTTTGAAAAGAAAGATGAAACTGCAGAGAAATTCGGTACAAGGAAGGTTGATGAAAAGCCAAATATCGAAGTAAAGAATGTATCTTCAAAAGTAGATGGAAAGACATTATTAGATGATATATCAGTACAAATTCCATATGGAAAAAAGATTGGTGTCATGGGAAAGACAGGAAGTGGAAAGTCAGTATTTTTAAAGACATTACAGACATTTATGGAATATGAGGAAGGAGAGATTACGATTGACAATCGACCATTAGAGGAATATGACCGAAGAGAAATCGCACGTACCTACAGTTACGCAATGCAAGATGTCTTTCTATTTTCCAATACAATTGAGTCTAATATTGCATATTATAATCCTTATGCAGATGAGAAAATCGTTGAGAAATGTGGAAAACTTGCGGAAGTAGATGAGTTCGCCATGACATTTCCAGATGGGTACCAGACAGTCGTTGGTGAAAAGGGATTCGGTTTATCTGGTGGACAGAAACAAAGGGTGGCGATTGCAAGAGCATTACTGAAAGATGCGCCAGTGATTGTTTTAGATGATTGTACAAGTGCGTTAGACGTTGAAACAGAAAGCAAGATATTCAAGAATTTAAAGGAACATTGCACAGATAAGACACTGATTATTGCTACTCATAGAGCACCAGCAATTAAAGATTGCGATGAAATCTTATTCTTTGAAGATGGAAAGATTGTGGAACGAGGTACATTTGAACAGTTGATACAGTTAAATGGCAGATACGCAAGTATCTATAACCGTCAAGTTGAGAGCGGGGTGATTATAAGTGAGTAAAAATTTATATTTTGAAGATGAAATCATACAAGAGAAATTCAGTATGGCAATGATAAAAAGAATGGTTCAGTATGCATCGGCATACAAGAAAGAGTATAAGAGAGTTATTTCATTATTAATAGCAACAAGTCTGTTTTCTTTAGTGCCAGTCGGTTTGAACAAGCTTATCATTGATTATGTTTTACCAAAGAACGGTGTATTAAGAGAAGACTATGTACCAATAGCAACTATCCTGTTGTCAATGTGGATTACATTAAGTTTAGGTTCCGTAATATCGAACTATTTCACATCTGCAGCATCGACTCGCCTTGGAAACAGTGTAATCTGTGATTTAAGGAAGGATATGTTTGAGAAACTAATGAAACTTGGTTTTGATTACTATGATAGTCGACCAACAGGAAAGATACTCGTTCGAATAACGAATTATACTGACGAGATTGCCGATTTCTTTGTAAATGATATGACTCGAATTACGGTAAATGTATTTATGATGATTATGAGTTTTATCTGTATCGTAGTTATAGAAAAGAGACTGGCACTTGTTGTTATTCTTGTATGTGTTCCACTGATTGCAGGAGTATGGTGTTTATCAAAAGCATTGTATAAGAGAGTATGTGTGGAAAGAAATAAGCACAGTAACAGAACTGCATTTGTAGCGGAAGATATTAGTGGATTAGAAGTAATTAAGGCATTCAACCGAGAAACTTTGAATGAAGAGATCCATGAGAATCTATCGGAGCAAGTAGTGAAAGCATTTATGGCAACAACAAGATTCCGAGAAATATTTTATCCTATGACACATGGTGTTATTCGTGTAATCTGCTCCATTATTCTGTATGCAGTTGCTTTGCTGATTATTGACAATCAGATTGGTAAAGTGCTAACATTAGGCTCGGTTGTGGCAGTAACAACGTATATGCAGATGTTTTCTGAAAATGTATATACCATTTGCCAAAGACTTCAAAAGATTACAAACCTAACATCGAATATAGAAAGAGTGTTTGATGTGCTGGACACAGACATTAATATAGTAGATAGAAAAGATGCGAAAGACCTTGGTGAGATAGAAGGAAATGTTTCTTTCGACCACGTAACATTTAGCTACAACAGCACAAAGAATGTCTTGAGTGATATTAACATTGATATAAAGTCAGGGGAAATGATTGCACTTGTAGGGCCTACGGGTGGAGGAAAGACAACGTTTGTCAGTCTTATTAATCGCTTCTATGATGTAACAGAAGGTGCAGTGAAGATAGACGGCATAGATATACGTGATGTGAAGCAGAAGTCATTACGTGAGAAAGTTGGCGTAATGATGCAGGATACATTTCTATTCAGTGGCGAAATCATTGAAAATATCCGTTTTGCAAAGCCAGATGCAACGGATGAGGAATGTATGGAAGCGGCTAAGAAAGTGTTTGCACATAACTTTATCGAAAAGATGCCAGAGGGATATCATACGGTGATTTCGAGTCAATCGACTCAACTTTCAGGTGGAGAGAAACAGTTATTATCATTTGCCAGATTGATGTTGGCTGACCCAAAAGTTATCATATTAGATGAAGCAACAAGTAACATCGATTCAGAAACAGAAGGCATGATTCAAGAGATGTTCAAAGAAGTTTTAAAGGGGAGAACAAGCTTCGTTATTGCACATAGATTATCGACAATAAAGAATGCGGATAGAATATTATATATCGATAATGAGCAGATTGTGGAGCAAGGGACACATGGTGAGCTATTGCAGAAAAAAGGGAAGTATTATAAACTGGTAATGCAGAAAAGTGAATAAGTTTATGAGGCAAAACTTTACTACGTGTCGAAGCTTCTTTGCTAGTGTCCGATAACACGAAACACGCTCCACACCTAAGTACTTCTAAGTGTGTACGTGAAGTTGTTGAAAGGTTACGGAAACGACCTCAATTCGGCATCCTGCCTCAGTGAGGTCTGGCTCGGCATCCATGCCTCGCCTTCCTAGGTTGTGGGTGTACACACTAAGAAGTACTAAGATGTTTTGCTATCGTTTCTTAGTTTTCGGACACCAGCGAAGAAGCTGGGGAAGGTTATTGAAGTTTTGCTGATTTACTTTATTGGTACACTTGGCTGATACATAAGTAATGAGTATTAAGTAATTTATGTATAAAAAGCAGTTTGTTATAGTGAGTTCTCGTTTTATATAAGCAGAGTAGATTTATTAATAGCTTTTATTTTAAGTAGATTACACTAAATGTATATATAGGTATGGATACATATGTCTATAACCTATACTTAGTCAAATGCCAATGCTATAGTAATCTGTGCTCGTTGTAGTACTAAAGATAGACATAACATGCATCTATACTTATTGTACATTATAAGTAGCGTTGCAATTACCAATAAAAGAAAGTAATGAGGGGAAAATATAACATGATTAATGAGATTTTAGAGTTCAACAAGGAATTTGTTGAAAACAAGGGTTATGAGAAATACATCACAAACAAATACCCAGATAAGAAAGTTGCAATCATATCTTGTATGGATACGAGATTAACAGAGTTGTTACCAGCTTCTTTGGGGCTTAGGAATGGGGATGCGAAGATTATTAAGAATGCAGGGGGAGTTATCTCGCATCCATTTGGGAGTGTGATTCGAAGTTTGTTAATTGCAATATATGAATTGGATGTGAAAGAGATCTTAGTAATCGGTCACACGGATTGTGGCGCAAGATGTACGGATAGCCAGAAGATGATAGAGAAGATGAAGGAACAGGGAATCACACAAGCCAGTATTGATATGATTGAGTATTGTGGCATTGATTTTGACTCTTGGCTAGGTGGATTTAAGGATTTGGACGATTCGATTAATAAATCGGTAGAATTAATACGTAAGCATCCTTTGATACCAAGTACAATACAAGTATATGGTTTGGTGATGGATTCTGTGACAGGTGAATTGAGTCAAATTGTTTAAAAGCAGAGATTTGTTAGATAATCGAATTGATATAATGGTAAACAGAAGATTGGAGGAGAAAACGATAAGTAATTTGGTACATATTTATTTGGAAACTCAAAACCTTTTAGTACGTCAATATACGATGAATGATATAGATGGATTATATGAGATTATGTCAAATCCACAAGTACATCAATATACAAAAGACAGAAATTGTCCTTGGGATAGACGTAAGACAGAACAATGCATTCAATTCTTTATGGAATGGATTAAGGTTTTTGAAGGCTGACAAGGAGGAACATAAATGTATACATATAAGAAAAACACATTGACTGCAGAGGAGTGGCTTCATTTACGTGAACATACTACTTGGACTCTTCATTCATTGGCTGATTTTAAATCTGCATTACAAGGAAGTTTACTTACAGTTTCAGCATATCATGGAAAAAAACTTATTGGTATGGGACGCCTAATAGGTGATGGATTTTTGTGTTTTTATCTTCAAGACATTATTATACTACCTGAATATCGTATGCAAGGAATTGGTTCTAAAATAGTTAGCACTATTTTGGAGGATATCCAAAAGAATGCTACTACTTCCATCACTGTCGGGTTAATGTCTGCCAAAGGCGCTGAATCTTTCTATGAAAAACTGGGCTTTGAAAAACGCTTAGGAATTCCTAAAGGCTATGGTATGGAAATCATAATACAACCCAATTAAAAACAGTCGCTAAAATCACTTAAAGTAAGTAATGGAAATTCTATATTCTTGCATTGCTTCATTTGACGAATTGTATTTATAAACTTTGGCATCGGAAAATCATGCACTTGAGTTAATGCCAAAATATATATTTTGGTTTAGTGATGGATTCTGTGACAGGAGAATTGAGTCAAATCGTTTAAAGGCAAACCTCCGTTAGATAATCGAATTTGATACAACGGCAAACAGAAGATTAGAGGAGTATCAGTATAAAAACATATTATTTTTATAAGAATTATTTTACAACAGAATCAAAAAATATGCTATAATGATAGTAAGAGATGGAGTGTTTATATGGAAAATAAAATTTTAAAACCTACAAATGATTTGATTTTCAAGTTGATTTTTGGTGATAATAGAAATATAGATATTTTGGCAAGCTTTTTGCAATCGGTTCTTAACTTACCTGAAAGCGAATATAGCCATTTAACAATCGTTGATCCGTATACAAGGATTGAAAAGATAAATGATAAAACATCAATACTTGATGTGAAGTTACACACCAAAAGCGGAAAAATTATTGATATTGAAATTCAAGTTTCTGATGTTCCACAAATGAAAGAGAGAATTGTATTCTACACAGCTAAAATGATAACAGAGCAAGTGGGCAAAGGTGATAATTATAATCTGAAAAAGGTTATCAGCATTGTCATAACAGACTATAAAATCATAACAGAGAACGAATCATACCACAATGTATATCAGCTTTACGACAAAAATACAAACTCAAAATTCACTGATGTGTTGGAGATTAACACATTGGAACTGCCAAAATTGCCAAGCGAAACAGATAATAGCAGTTTATGGAATTGGTTAAGGTTTTTGAAAGCCGACAGGGAGGAGGAATTGACCATGTTAGCGCAAAAAAGTCCCGAAATTTACAAAGCGGTTGGAGTATTGAAAGAGTTAAGCCAAGACGAGAGAACAAAGCTACTTTATGAATCACGCGAAAAGGCTATGCGTGATGAGCGAGCAAGATTACAGGGTGCAATAGAAAATAGAAATAAAGAAATTGTTCAAAAAGCCTTATCGATGGGAATGTGTCTGGAAGATATTTCTGAGCTAACAAATTTATCACTTGAAGAAATCAAAACGATTGCGAATGAACAATAAAAAATATAGATATTGTACACTCTACTGTGGACAATATCTATATAAAAAAATGCTGGGAGATTTTTTTATATGAAAACATAGACAAAGAATACTTGCTAATATGTATTCTTTGTCTATGTTTTCTTTTTATCTATTTGTTTCTCAACAACCTAGCCATGCAAAACTTCAATACCTATCCCATGCGTATTCGCTGGTGCTCTCTAAGTAAAAAACGATAGCGAAAACCCTATAGAACTTCTTAGAGTGTACATCCAGTAACCTAGGAAGGCGAGGCAAGGACGCCGAGCCAGCCTTCGCTGAGGCAGGATGCCGAATCGAAGGCGATTCCGTAATTATTCAACAATCTGTCTGTACACACTTAGAAGTTCTTAGGGGTGTAGCATGTTTTGTCTTAGAGAGCACCAGCAAATACGCCTCGAAAACGTAGTAAAGTTTTGCTATATAGCATTGAAGCATACAAGAAAAAATCTTATAGAACCATTAGAAGAGTATTAATAAACTATAAACTCCGTTGACAAATGAATATATTGATTATATTATATATGAATCATATATAAATGAGGTGATGAAATGGATATGCATGAATATATGATGGGAATATTAAGTAATTATCATGAGATACAGATCTATGCGGAGAAGGTAATAGAGCAGGTATTTCAGCCCGTAGGGTTAACAAGGCTACAAGGACTTATATTGTTATTGGTGTATAGTGGGAATACAAATTCAATTGGAGATGTTGCGAAGTGCCTTGGAATAAAGCAAGGAAATTGCTCCGTTGTCTGCAAGAAACTTGAAAGTGTAGGGTATTTAACGCGAGAGCGCAATGCGTCAGACGAACGAGTGGTGAAACTTGCATTAACCGATAAGGGAAAACAAGCAATTGAAGATGTTAAGGCAGAATCAGCAAGAAAAGGCTGTGTATTAGAAGATATTGAGCCTAGTAAGTTGAATCGTATCGCAGAAGGAGTATTAGCCGTAAAAGAGGTTTTGAAACTGATGTACGATACGACAATAGCAAGTGAGGAATAGGAGGAAGTTATGTTAGAGTTAAAGAACATACGAAAAGTGTATCACGTAGGTGATGTTGAAACGGTGGCACTAAATGATATTAGTGTAGCATTTAGAGAAAGAGAATTTGTAGCAATATTAGGTACAAGTGGATCAGGAAAGACAACATGTTTAAATATGATAGGTGGGCTTGATCAATATGATTCAGGTGACCTTGTAATTAAAGGTAAGAAGACAAAAGATTTTAAAACAAATGATTGGGATGCTTATAGAAACAATTCCGTTGGATTCATATTCCAAAGTTATAACTTAATTATGCATCTAAGTATTGTTGAAAATGTTGAACTTGGTATGACATTAAGTGGAGTATCAAGAGAACAGAAACATAAAAGAGCCATTGAAGTATTAGAGCAAGTTGGACTAAAAGACCATCTACATAAGAAGCCAAACCAATTATCAGGTGGACAGATGCAAAGGGTTGCGATAGCAAGAGCACTTGCCAATGACCCAGAAATCCTTCTATGTGATGAACCAACAGGAGCACTTGATACCGCTACCAGTATTCAAATCATGGATTTGATAAAGTCGGTAGCAGGAGACAGACTTGTTATCATGGTTACGCATAACCCTGAATTAGCAGAGGAATATGCAGACAGAATCATTCGTTTCCAAGATGGTAAGATTATCGATGATACCAATCCTCATATTGAAAGACCGAAAGAAGATCAATTCCATCTGAAAAAGACGGCAATGAAATTCAAGACAGCATTAGGGTTATCCCTTAATAACTTAAAGACGAAGAAGGGAAGAACATTCCTAACAGCATTTGCCTCAAGTATCGGTATTATCGGTATTGCAGTTATATTAAGTTTATCATCAGGATTTAAAGAACAGATTCTACAGTTCCAATCCGATGCCATGGCAGATATGCCAATTATCATCTCGCAAACAACGCAGCAGATTGATGAAGAGACGATGCGAAAGTTAGCAGAAGATAGAGAAGCAGTAATGAAGGGAACAGCGGAATTCGAGGATACAGATAAAGTATATCTGTATAACCCAGATGAGAATACGATGTTACATACGAATGTATTCAATGACGAATTCATGGATTACCTTAAAAACATAGATAAAGAAATCTGTGGAAGTGTAGGATATACAAGACTAGTTGGTCTTAACATGGTAAGAGACACAGAGAATGGTATCGTACCAGTTAGCTTATCAGCAGGTTCATCAAGTGATAACATGATGACAGCGATGACATCTTCCGCAACCATGTCAATGGGATTGTCTTCTTATCCAAAACAATTAGCAGATGACAGCCAATCTTACCTTGAAAAATGCTATGATGTACTAGAAGGCGCATATCCAGCAAACGACAATGAAGTTGTTTTAGTTATTGATGAAAAGAATCGTGTAGCACAAAATATTATGACAGCATTAGGATATGACACAACAGATGTGGAATCCATAGACCTAAAAGATATTGTTGGAACAGAGATAAAGATTATACCAAACGATGATTACTATGTAAAAACAGATATGGGTAACTACTTACCAGGTAATGATTATGAAGCAATGTATAAGGCAGAAGATGCAATCACAATCAAAATCTCTGCAGTAGTAAGACAAAAATCAACGGTAACAATCGGTTTACTATCAACTGGTATTGCCTATAGTGATGAGTTAGCAGGAAAATTAATTGATTTAAACAAAGAATCCGCAATTGTGAAAGAGCAGGAAAGCAGTGATTATAATGTAATGTCAATGGAAGCATTTATAGACGAAACAGCAAAATCACAATTCTTAGGATACCTTGGTGGAACATCAATTCCTTATATCATTATGGTATACCCAGAAACATTTGAAAACAAAGATGCCGTACTTGCATACTTAGATGCATTTAACGAAGGAAAAGACTCTGATGATGCGATTGTCTATATGGATATGGCAGGAACGATGTCAAGTATGACAAGTGGTATTATGGATGCAATTACAATTGTATTAGTTGCATTTGCAGCAATTTCATTAGTAGTAAGTTTAATTATGATTTGTATTATTACGTATACATCTGTATTAGAGAGAACAAAGGAAATTGGTGTATTAAGAGCACTTGGAGCTAGAAAGAAAGATATTACACGAGTATTCGATGCAGAAACATTTATATTAGGTGTATTCTCTGGTGTACTTGGAATCATTATTGCATGGTTACTAACAATCCCAATCAACTCGGTATTACTTGATATGACAGGATTAGAGAATGTAGCAACACTTCAACCAACACATGCAATTATGCTAGTTGTTGTAAGTACCATCTTAACTGTTATCGGTGGACACGTACCAGCAAAGATGGCATCAAAGAAAGACGCAGTAGAAGCATTACGTTCAGAATAGGATGCAATAAAGACCAAAGGAAAGTGAAAATAGTCGCTTTTCTTTGGTCTTTTGTTGCTTTTGTCTGATAAAAGAAATATAATATAGATAATGCAGTTTCTTGGGGGGTGAAGTAAATGACGGCACAAACAATTAGCCTTGAACTTAATTTATGTGCATTTGGAGCTATTATTCTTATACTAATTTTATCCGTGCTATCTTTACGATTGAAAGAGCGGGTACATTTTTGGTTTTTTGGGCTTGTAGTTTCTATTTTTCTATACTTTCTACTGGATCTGGTTATTGCATTGGTGACAGGATATGCGGGTTCTTCGTCTAATATTTGGGTTCGGATTTTGGATAGCATAAGCTATTCTATCGGTGGATTTCAGATTGTTATCTATGCATGGTATCTTTATGAATATCTGCGTATCAAGACAACGGTATCAAAAAAACCGTTTAAAATACTGTCAGCCATTGGTGCAGTAACCGTATTGATGTGCGTTATTGCATTTTTAATAGAGTTATCGATTAGACCTGATGAATACAATACTTATGTAAGGCGGCCAATGTTTTGGTTCTGGGAGATTAGTTTTGTATTTGTTATACTTATTTCTATGGGTATTATAATACGCTACGCTAAGTTTCTGAGAGCACGGGAGGAAGTATCGTTAATACTGTATCTGATTGCCCCTATTATATGTTCGGCACTTGAAGTGATGATTCCAGGTCTATATATAGCATTATTTGGCGCATCTTTTACCACTGCTTTAATATACGTGAATATACAGATGGAGTTAATACACGAGATGCGTTTAAAGGAAGCAGAACTAACGGAAAAACGCATTGCAATCATGCTAAGTCAAATTCAACCACATTTCTTATATAATGTACTTGCTACCATTGATGATTTGGTTTTTGAAGACCAAGAGGTTGCCCATAGAGCGATTTTGGATTTTTCAAAATATCTTCGAGGAAATATGGATTCCCTTTCTCAAAAGGAGCTGATTCTTTTTAGTAAAGAGTTAGCGCATACAAAACAATATCTTCGCTTGGAGGAATTACGTTTTCGCGAGAGATTACGAATTGTATATGATATAGGAACAGAAAGTTTTATGCTTCCCGTTCTTACATTACAACCGATTGTTGAGAATGCAGTACGATATGGTGTAACGAAAAAACGAGATGGTGGAACGATTACGATACGGACAGAGGAAACATCGGATTGCTACTATATTATTGTTTCGGATGATGGAGTTGGATTTGATATGGAAAAACCATTTAGTGAGGAACGAAGCCATAACGGAATCGCTAATGTACGTAATAGAATTATGACGATGTGTGGCGGAAGTCTTACAATTGAAAGTGAAATTGATAAAGGTACAAAATCTATAATTGAGATACCGAAGCAAGGGGGTAAATACGAATGAACATGATAGCTGTTGATGATGAACAATCTGCGCTGAATGCCATTGAGCGTGCATTAAACAATAGGGAACAATCAGCAACTTTGGCAAGCTTTCTGTATGCTGATGAAGCTCTTGCCTATGCAAAAGAGAATAGAGTAGATATTGCCTTCTTAGATATCGAGATGAATGAGATAAATGGTCTTATCCTTGCGAAAAGGCTGAAAGAAATCTATGGAAATACGAATATTATATTTGTTACAGGTTACGATGAATATGCGTTAGAAGCATTGCGTATCAAGGCTTCGGGCTATATCTTAAAGCCAATTGATGCAGAGCAGGTTGCAAATGAGCTTGATTCCCTACGTTATCCGATAAAGCAGGAAGAGGAGGGCGTTCGGATTCAATGTTTTGGAAACTTTGAAGTTTTCCTAGATGGAAAACCAATTAACTTTAAGCGTCCAAAATCGAAAGAGATCTTAGCGTATCTTGTAGACCGAAAAGGTGTAAATGTAAGCAAGAAGGAGCTTGCTGCGATTCTATGGGAAGATGAACCATACTCAAGAAGTATGCAGTCCCATCTTCATATCTTGATTACGGAACTAGAACAAACGTTATTAAAAGCAGGGATAGACAATCTGTTTTTAAAGCAGAAAGGTTTCTACTCCGTTGATGTTTCAAATTTTGTCTGTGATTTTTATGATTATGAGAAAGGTTACGTATCAGCTGTCAACAGTTACCATGGTGAATATATGACCAACTATAGTTGGGCGATGTTTACAGAGGGGAAGCTAGGGAATGTTTAAAAAGCAATTTTCAGACGCACCCTAGAGCAGTAAATCCAGGAAAACATAAAAAAACAAAATATTTTTTCAAAAAAGCCTGATTTTTTTAAAAAATCGGGCTTTCGATTTGTCACCAGTTTGTCATGGGGTTGTTATAATGAACACAAGACATATGCAAGGAAGAATAACACCCATTCATGGAGGTGATTTTATGGTGATTCTTGTGGTAGATAATGACCCTGATCAATTATGGGAGCTTGTACGAAATCTACGCCATGTGTATCCGAATGATATTGTTGAATATACACACGACGCATTTATGGCAGGGAGGTTTGGGATTAACAACTCAGTGGATGTTTTATTCACAAAGCTTATGATGAAAGTGGATGGACTAAAGCTTACCGAGCTGATAAAATCACGAAATCCCAATTTGCATACCGTTCTAATGGCAACACGCGAAGAATTTGATGAATGGGATATCTATGAAGGCGAAAGTGAATTTACTTTAATTGAAAGTCCTGTAACTAAATCTGCATTACGTGAATTTATGGAACATGAACCATATAAAGTTGTAGGCAGAGATTCATTACAATTTTAATTTACGAAATCATAAGGAGGAATGGATTATGAAGCTAAGAGAAAATGAAGTAAGAACGAAGCATTGGGGACAGATAAAAGAAGGGTATACAAGTAATATTAAGTGGATTTTTATGTTGGCATTGTTGTTGGTTATTACGATAGTAGTGCCGAATGGTAAGATGGCTCATGCGGAAGAAATAGGAGATCTTACAAGTGATGGTTATTCCTTTGACACGGACACAAAGAAGTTGACAATAGCAACAGATAATGGAGTGACTGCTTGGAGGCGTGACACAAAAATTGCAAAAGCAGAGGTAAGATCAGTAGAGATGCGTGATGGCATAAAAAAAATTGGAAATCAAGCATTTTATTACTGCATCAAATTAGAGGAGGTAATAATTCCGGAAAGTGTAACAAGTATTGAATCGAATGCATTTGCTGGGTGTAGCAGTTTGGAAGAAGTAACAATTCCAGAAAGTGTAACAAGTATTGGAGAAGAGGCATTCTATGAATGTAGCAGTTTGAGAGAAGTAACGATACCAGAAAGTGTAACAAGTATTGGAGAAGCTGCATTCTATCAATGTAGCAGTTTGAGAAAAGTAACGATACCAGAAGGGGTAACAAGTATTGAACCGAGTACATTTTTTTGGTGTAGCAGTTTAGAAGAGATAGAGATACCAGAGGGAGTAACAAGTATTGGAAGTGGTGCATTTAGAAGTTGCATCTTTTTGAGAAATATAGAAATCCCAAAAGGAGTAACAACTATTGAAGACTATACATTTTATGGTTGTAATTTTTTAGGAACAATAGAAATACCAGAAGGAGTAACGAGTATTGGAAAGTATGCGTTTACTGCGACTGGTTTCAGAAATGTAGAAATACCAGAAAAAGTAACAAGTATTGGTGCAAGTGCATTTGAAAAATGTGGAAGTTTGAATGAGGTAACAATACAATCTAACATAGTTAGCATTGATAATACGGCATTTAATGCTTGTAAGCGTTTATCAACGGTAACTGTTCCAAATGGAACAATCACAGTTACAGCAAATTTATATTATGCAGGAAGTGTCTATATCATACCGAATTCAGTAACTAATTTTTCAATTACAGAGGAGCCAAAGACAGGATTTGAATTTAGTGAATGGGAAGGTAGCGATACTAGTGCTATTGATAATCTTACGAATTCTTCAATAACTTATGAAATGCTTTCTGCTGGTAGGGATGTGACATTTTGTGCAAATTATAAGCTTATGTCAAGTACGGTTGCTATTGTTGAAAGTGTAGATGGGAATAGTTATACTTCAAGTGGAAAAAGAGTTTCATTGAAAAAAGGGGATTCAACAAAGACAGGGGCAAATAATAATGGAACTTGGGTATTTGTAGATGTTCTAGAAGGAGTATATTCTATTTGTATTGATGATGTAGATACAGGAAGGGTAATAAATAAAACTGATGCAGTGGCAGTCAATGATACATTGGATTTCTATACCATAAAATTTGCTGTTAGCGATGAAGGAAGTGCGAAAGGTTCAACAATAAGTGCAACGTATGATTCTACAGAGATTACAAGTGGAACGGTAGTATTAGGTGGTAAAAAGCTTATAATTACTGTAGTAGGATCAGGAAATAATAATTATACATGGTCAGGAACAGGAGTAAGTGGAAACACAGATAAGATTACGAAAGATGCTCTTGCAGAAACAGTAGATGCAAATTGTGTTGTTACGGATAAGAGCACATCGACACCAGATCCAACACCAAGCACAATACCAACTGAAACAACAGAAGCAGAACCAGTAGTAATCTCAGCAGTTGATATGGTAAGAGTAACCCCTTCTGTAGTAACAGTAATCCAAGGAAAAACAAAGAGTTTCACAGCAAAAGTAATTGGAACAGAAGATGCATCTAAGGATGTTACATGGTCAGTAGAAGGCAATACATCAAGCAGTACGGTAGTAAGTGCAGATGGCGTATTAACAGTTGGAAAAGATGAAAAAGCAACAAGCATTATAGTAAAAGCTACTTCCAAAGAAGATAATACAAAATCAGCGTATGCAACAGTAAAAGTTGTAGCAAAGAAAGGTACGACATTTACAGCAGGAAATTATACATATATCATCACAGATGATAGTTTTGACGGTACTGGAACAGTAACATTAACAGGTGTAGCAAAAGGTAAAACAGTTACAACAGTGAATGTTCCAGAAACAGCAAAATACAAAGGTATTGAATACGATGTAACAGCAATCGGTGAGAAAGCTTTCTATCAAAATAAGAATATCAAGAAAGCAACAATTGGAAACAATGTAACGGTAATCGGTAAGAATTCATTCCGTGAGTGTCCA
>NZ_JAVBNS010000032.1:0-87538 GCF_031551385.1 Anaerosporobacter sp. | reverse complement strand
AAGCAAGAAAATTGCTTCGTTCGACTTGCATGTGTTAAGCACGCCGCCAGCGTTCATCCTGAGCCAGGATCAAACTCTCAAATTTAGTTTTGATCTTTCGTTCAGAATCAACTAACCAAACTGGCTATTTGTTTCCGTTTTAAAGTAAGTTTCCTTACTTTGTTACTGTGTACTAAAAGTACATATATTTTTTGAAAATCTTTTGCATCACTTTGTGATACGTTTAGAATTTTCAGGGTTGTTTCACTGTTTAGTTTTCAATGTTCTGGTGCTGTACAAGCTCTGTGGCGTGTCAGCAAAATTGATTATAGCACTATACAAAGACTATGTCAACAACTTTTTGCATCTTTTTTTATTTTTTTAATAATTCTAATTATTTGATCTATTTAAACGATACTTCATATAGCCATTTTATCAGCAAATATGTAGTTGTGAAGCTCTTTATAATCGGCTAGTATATTAACAAAAGCGAAGAGGATACGCATTCCCCTTCGCCTTTTGAACATATTATGTTTCAAATGAATTTACACTCATAACTTTACAACTAGAATAACACCTTCGCCATATTTGTTATATATTTCAACAACAGATTATTGTTATATAGAGCACTTAAAAACTCACTTTCTTTAATCAATTCAAATAATTTCTGTGCATACTCTGTACTACTAAACGCTGTCAAAACGATACACAGCATCCAGACTATTAATAATCCTTCAAAGAGTCCTACTAATAATCCTGCCGTCTTATTCAATCCATTAATGATTGGAAGCTTACTAATTATATTCAATGCGGCACATATTATAAACAATAAAATTGTTACGACTATATATGTGATAATAAATCCAATCGCATTTATTGCAAGCATTGTTATGTATCCATTCACATATTCTTTAAATGTATCTACCTGCAACGCTTTGTATACTTCAGAATTGTTTTTGTTTTCAAGCAAATTCTTCTTAATAGACTCTGGTAATGATAAACCATTAATAGCTTCCGTTTGCTCCGCTACTGTTGCTTTCTTCTTATCCTCTACTTTTAAATTAACAACATCATCAACTCGCTCATAGATATAATTATAGAACTTCTCATTCGCTCGTAACGTTTTACTTATGTATGGACTTACAGCAGATGATACAACAATTGCAATCACGATTGAGAATATAGAAAATATTGTTTTTATAAAACCTACTTTCCTTCCCTTTAATGCAAAAACTACTAATACAGCCGCCACTGCAATTACTAACCAATTCACTTTTTCTTTTCCTCCACTAGCTTGATATGATCGATGCTCTGATCATTAATCAATATATACTCATCTTTGTCATTACATGGCATTATACTTAATATCGGTGTCTCAAGTGAATAATTAAATTTCAACTGACCGTCTATTTTCATAATTCGAATCTCTGTTTCTGTATTAAATATAATGTCTTCACCAGACATTTGAACAGTAGTATAATCAAATGTAATGTCCTTTTTAAGAATGCACTTTCCCTTTAAGTTGTATAACAATAACTGTTTTACATCTTCACTTCCGCTGCTTCTAATAATAAATCCAAAATATTTGTCGGTGTAGAACATGCTATCCATCTCTTCATCAAATGTCTTTGTAAGGGTTTCATATGGTATCTCAAGCATTTCATATAGTTTAAATCCCTTATCCGAACAAAGTAAAACCGCATTTTTATTCAAAAACACCACATCATGCACTACTGATTGCTGGTCTTTAACTCCTCCTACAAAATGTTCCTCAAAATTATCACCTACATTAGTATAATTGTAAAATGCTATATCCGACTCTAATACACCATTTTCAATTCTAACGTACGAACATACCATTTTTCTCGCATCCGTTGCTATTCCTATATCAACAGGATATCCATTCGTTTGAACAAACGTTTTCTTATCCACTAGATTTTTACCTGTATTGGAATCGTAATATTGTATATGATTATAGTCTTCGCCTTCCAATGTTACACAAATAACACCTTGGTGCGAAACACTCACATCTATAATTGGCAATGTCGTTGTTAATTGATATGCTGTTCCCTTGCTATTATATGTATATGCCTGCTTTCCACCAATGTCTGCTACTGCTACATATTTCTCACAGACAACAACTTTTGGATTCTTAATATCATAAGAAGCATTCCATAACGATTTCCCGTTTGCTGATAACGCGGATATACCATCACGACTGTATTTGATAAGCTTGTGATCATAGCTTATATATTGCACTGTATTGCTATCTTCTCTTTCTTTTGAGTTTACGATCTCAAAACTATTATAATTCTTTACAAGAAGCTTATTAACAAAATAAAAACCGAATGCCAATACAGCTATACATACAAGCACAATAATGATTGCTCGCCGTTGTTTATAGCGCTTCATCTTATATTCAAAAACAGAAGCATCTTCTAATTTTTTTTTCTTCACTCTTATCCCCATGCATATCACAACTAAATCGTAATATTGCCTTTATCTATACGTTGAGGGAACGGCATAGCATGGCTCCTTTCTTAAGTTTAAAAGCTCCTTCAACACTTATGCATTATACCTTATTTTGGTTTTATACGCAATACAGGGATTGTGGGCGTAATCTACTTATATTCTGGTATTGTTAGTTCTTGTCCTTCATATATTAAATCTTGATTTTCAATATCATTTGCTTTCTTAATTAAATCAACACCTTTAATTGTTCCATACATCTTCGTACTAATAGAAACTAAGGTGTCTCCTTTATGTACGGTGTACTTTTGAGTTTTCGCCATTGTCTGTTTACTTGACTTATCTGTTTTCTTTGAGTTATTCTCTTTTGTTTCCGTATTTTCTTTTGTTTCCGTATTTTCTTTATTACTTTCTTTTGATTTATCCTTACTTGAATCCTCTTCCTTTGAAGAATTTTCTTTCTTAGAAGAGTCACTATCTTCATTTGATTTATCAGTTTCATCTTCATTTTGTTCTATGTTCGTTTCTGTGTTTTCTGTTTTTATTGCTTCATTTTCATCAATCATAGCTTGTACATCTTCATTGTTTATACTAGCATTTTGCGAATCTGTATTTACTACATTACTTCCCTCCTCTATTGTAGAAGGGACTGTTTCCACTTGTGTTACTTCTGTTCCTATATTCTCCTCACTTACAGTATTCGAAACAGCATTCGATAACACTTCTATAATATCGTCTGGCTCTTTTACTTTATCATAGTTACTTACCATCGTTGCACCAATTACAAGCACAACAACCGCCAGCAAGGAACTTGCTGTATATACTAAGGGCATCATATTTTTTTGTTTATTCGCTTCGTTTTTTGCTTCAAATACCCTTCTAATTTTCTGTGTTGCAACATCTACATATCCATCATCGGTACTAACATGATCTTTGTTCTCTACCATATAGTTCTGCATCTCTTCATTTCGATCATAGTAGATATAGTAACCACTTTGCTTCTTTAGCTTACCTTTATCATAAAAATAAAATGCTTCTTCCTTCTCTATAGAATCATATACAAGCAATGTCTTATCTTGCCCAGAGAAATTATCAAGATGCATCTTCGTAATATGCTCGTCTACATTAAATTGCCCCTCTTTTTTTGTTATGTACCAACCAACTATCTCTACATTTGTAAAATATTTTTTTATACACTCATAAATCTCTGACCATACTTCATTTGAAAACATTGTTCCGTTTTCATCAGCCGTCTCAATAATTTCTACCGCTCCATTAATAAATATATGTCTACACCCCTCCGACTTTATATATTGTCCTAGTAATACTGCCTTTCTTTCGCCAAATGTTGTTTTTTCCGCCAATTGTTTAATATAAGTCATTACATAATCTTCTGCATATATTTTCTTTGCTAAATCAACTTGTCCTACCTGTCGTATATTTTTTGGCATCTTAAATGCCGAACTTTCTTTTGAGTCCATTTCCTCATTACTATATATGCTCTGTATCATACCGAACTTCCTTTCCTATTCCATAACCTACCAAGCTATTTTCTTATTTATATTTATATATCAAGACTCCAATACGTCTTGTTTTTGGTAAATTATTACTGTTTTACGGTATGTTAGCATATTATTCAAGATATTTTTGTCAAATTACTAACTGCTTCGTCCATAACTTTTTTCTATGTAATTACAAATAAGTTTTCTTTTCATGACTTTCTTACTAAATCTATGAGAGATTGTATAGAGAAGAGATTTTTTTTGTAATTTTTTGCGTTCAAAAGTTTGTCTATTTTTTCTGTCAACTGGCAATACTTTCATTATTATAAAATGTATATGGTGGTGAAATATTATTGTTAGCGCAACAAAAAAATAAAAGAAAAGTTTATTATTTCAATACGGCTGATGGATATTGTGCCTATCAGTTTAGCCAAACACTTGGCGAATTAATTTATTCTTTAGATAAAACTAGCGAAGAGATTGTATTTCTATGTATTGGTTCTGACCGTGCAACGGGTGATTCACTTGGCCCAATTATCGGCTACAAATTATCCGAACTAAAATATAGAAACTATACAATCTATGGAACTCTTGACGAACCTGTTCATGCTAAGAATCTGCAACAAACTATTTTAAAAATCAAATCCATGCACAAGAACTCTATTATTATTGCCATTGATGCTTCATTAGGTAATAGTAATCATGTAGGTTTCATTACATTAGGAGAAGGCCCTTTGAAACCTGGTGCTGGTGTTTCAAAAGACCTTCCTGCTGTTGGTGATTTATTCATTACTGGTATCGTCAACCTCTCTGGCTTACTCGATAATATGTTGCTTCAAACAACACGACTTAATGTTGTTATGAAGTTGGCAGATTGTATCTGCTTAGGTATTCGCTTCTGCAGTCCTTTACGCACAAACTAGATTTGTATCTTTAAGAACTCAGACAGAATTTTTTTTGTTTGAGTTCTAATTATTTAACACTTGTTCTTGATACAGTTTCAGTGCTTCTGATATAAGCATTCCTTCTTTCGACTCCATAATCCTGATTAGCTTTTCTAATTTATCTAAATTCATAAATTCTTTGCCGAGGTAAGTCTCATAGGTACTTGCTAACTGCATCTCTAACTCTTTCACCTTACTCGAATATTCCTTGCTTAGTTCATGCACTTCCTCATGTTTCTGTTGAAGATTTAATAATTCGGGCTTATTCTTTTCACGAATTTCATTTGCAATAATTGCTTTTGATGTGTTTTCAAACTCTGCGATAGCCTCTTTCTTCTTATTCGTAATTATTTCTATCGTTTCTTCTAAGTCTGTGATCTCTTTGTTGTATTTCTCAAGTCCATAATTACTCTCGTCTTTATCTCTTTTTACCGACCTTTTAATTTTATTCATACTCTTTCTATTTGCCAATATCTTAGTACGAATCTCTTTCACTTTCTTAAATGTTTCATGGTATTTGTTTTTTAGCTTCGCATTTAACGCTAAATAAATCGCTCCAAAGATAAGTATTACGCCAAAATAAATACATCCCATAACAATTGGCTTGTCCACTTTTACGATACAATGAAATATAATATTCGGTACTAATACAAACAGTACTAGAATACAAATCAAATCAATTCCTATATCCACCCAACCTTTTGGATAATACAGCGCATGGATTAATCTTGTATTCAGTATTCTAGGAACTCTGTTATTCTTTCCCACCATACTAATATCATCTTTTAGCTGTGCATTTTCACTTCGCAAATCTGCCGTTTCTTCTTGAATTCGCTCTGAAACCTTTTTATTCTTTTTCTTCTCTCGCTTTGTCTTTACTTTTTTAATGTCTGCTTTCGTATTGTCTAATTGCGAATCAAATGTTGCACTTACTTCTGCTTTACGTTTTTTTATAACGTTATCCACCTCGTCCTCAATCGTTCGCTCTTTTGCCACAATTATTCTCTCTAGATCTTCATCCTCAACTACTAATTGTTTGACATTCTCTCTATATATTTTTAAATCATTAAGATGACTTTGCAAATCAACAAGTTTATCTATACCAGATGATAACAGATTTATATTATCGTATGACCACCTTACATCTTGTATCTGTAGCTTTTGCTCCTGTAATTTCTCAACTATTGTTTCTTCTACATCGCTACCTTCCTTTGATGTTTTTTCTTCTAGTTGGTTGTCCTCCATTTTTACGTCGCCTCCTTACTTCCTATTGTCTAGTTTAATTATAATCGTCTATAATATTGTTTGCAAGCTATATCCCTCGTATTCTTTGACTTGGAACGGCGACATGTTTTACTTTTTAGCTTTCTATGCTATAATTAGGAAATGCTGAGATGACAGCACTGTTATCTCAAACGATAATAACATTTTATAGAAAGGATTTAGCCCCAAGACAAAAGATACGTCTTGAGGTGTGGTGTAAATATGATTTGTAAAATTTGTGGTCGCCATATTGAAAATGAAAACGCTAATTTCTGTGAAAATTGCGGTGAATCATTAAGAGCATATAATGGATTTGACTATCAGGAATCTGTTAATCCAATCCCTGTCGCTCCTGTAGAACCAACTAAGGAACCTTCAAAGGAAATCTCATTTAAAACATTTTTAGGTATTATGTTGCTACAGATTATTCCTGTCTGTGGCTGGTTTATCTATGTTGTTGTTTTATTTACATGGGCATTCGGCAATAAACAAAGCCAAACACATAAAAACTTTGCGAAAGCGTCATTAATAATGACATTACTATCACTATTAGCTGCTCTCTATCTTTTACCTTCTCTACTACAAGCAATGTAATTAAATTATAGAAGAGAACCCTTGTAAATTATACCTTTCCTAGAGTATAATAAATCTACTGTAAGTATGAACAAACAATACATGAAATTAGGAGTGAAACTATGAGTAAAATAAGAACACGATTTGCACCAAGCCCAACTGGTAGAATGCATGTCGGTAATTTAAGAACTGCATTATATGCATATTTGATTGCAAAACATGAAGACGGAGATTTCCTTCTTAGAATTGAAGATACAGACCAAGAACGTTATGTTGAAGGTGCTCTTGAGATTATCTACAAAACACTTCAAGGAACTGGTCTTATTCATGATGAAGGTCCTGATAAAGATGGTGGTTGCGGCCCATATGTTCAAAGTGAACGTCAAGCACAAGGTCTTTACCTTGAATACGCAAAACAATTAATCGAAAAAGGAGAAGCTTACTACTGCTTCTGTACAAAAGAACGTCTTGAAAGTCTTAGAAGCGTTGTTTCTGAAGAAGAAAGCAAAGAGATTTCTCAATATGACAAACATTGCCTTCACTTATCAAAAGAAGAAGTGGAAGCGAACTTAGCTGCCGGTATACCTTATGTTATCCGCCAAAACAATCCAACAGAAGGTACTACATCTTTCAATGATGTTATCTTCGGTGAGATTACTGTTGATAATACAGAACTTGACGACATGATTTTAATTAAATCCGATGGATATCCAACTTACAACTTTGCTAATGTTGTAGATGACCATTTAATGAATATTACTCATGTTGTACGTGGTAACGAATATTTATCTTCTACCCCAAAATACAACCGTTTATATGGAGCTTTTGGTTGGGATGTTCCTGTATATATTCACTGTCCAATTATTACAAACGAAGAACATAAGAAACTAAGTAAACGTAGTGGTCATTCTTCATTTGAAGATTTAATTGAACAAGGTTTTGTAACAGAAGCAATTGTAAACTATGTAGCTTTACTTGGTTGGAGTCCTTCTTCCAACGAAGAAATCTTCACCCTTGATGAACTTATTAAAGAGTTTGATTACCATCACATTAACAAATCCCCAGCCGTTTTTGATATGGGCAAGTTAAAATGGATGAATGGTGAGTATATTAAGAATATGGATTTTGATGCATATTACGAATTAGCTCTTCCAGCAATTCAAGAAGTAATCAAGAAAGACCTTGATCTTAAATATATTGCGGAATTAGTTAAAACTCGAATTGAGACATTCCAAGATATTAAAGACCATATCGATTTCTTAGAAGAGTATCCTGATTATGATATCGCTATGTTTTCTCATAAGAAAATGAAAACTAACTCTGAGAATTCAAAAGAAGTTCTTGATGAAATCTTACCGATTTTAGAAGCTCACGAGGATTATTCCGTTGCTTCTCTTGAAGAAGTAATTATGAATTACATTCAAGGTAAAGGCATTAAAAACGGACAAGGTTTATGGCCTATCAGAACCGCTGTTTCTGGTAAGCAATCTACTCCAGGTGGAGCATATGAGATTATGCAGATTCTTGGTAAAGAGGAATCTTTAAGACGTATCCGCATCAGTATCGAAAAACTTACTGCTGCATTATAGATTGCATTAAATGATGATGCCAATTTGAGCAACGTTCAAATTGGCATCACTATTCTAAAATAATAACATTGTATTATTCCGAATTAGAAAGGACTTATATTACTTATGAAGTTTAATGCTTCTCAACTAAAAGCAATTCAACATAAAAATGGTCCTATGCTTGTTCTTGCTGGACCTGGTTCAGGAAAAACTGCTGTTATTACGCACCGAACCAAATATCTAATTGAAGAATGTGGCATCAATCCTCTTAACATTCTAGTTATTACATTCACAAAAGCTGCTGCCACAGAAATGAAACAACGTTTTCAACATCTTATGAATCAAGTACACGCTCCTGTTTGTTTTGGCACATTTCATTCCATCTTCTTCACTATATTAAAATACGCATATAACTACTCTTCTGCTAATATTATCTCTGAAGAAGCTCGTCTTTCCTTTTTCCGCTCTATTATTGCACATCTGAATATTGAAATTGACGACGAGAAAGAATTTATTGCAAGTATCTCAAATGAAATTAGTCTTGTTAAAGGTGACATGCTCTCTCTTGAGCATTACTATTCCATTAACTGTTCCGAAGATATCTTTAAGAAAATCTTTACCGCATATGAGAATAAATTACGTAACGAAAATTTAATTGATTTTGATGACATGTTAGTCTTTTGCTACGAACTTTTAAAAGAACGTCCTGATATTCTTGCTCTATGGCAAAAGAAATTTGAGTATGTCCTAATCGATGAGTTTCAAGATATCAACCGTGTTCAATATGAGATTATTAAGCTTCTCAGTTTACCCGAAAACAATTTATTCATTGTTGGTGATGATGATCAATCCATTTACCGTTTTCGTGGTGCTAAACCTGAGATTATGTTGAATTTCCAAAAAGACTATCCAAGTGCTGAACAAGTACTTCTGAATATAAATTATCGTTCTTCATCAAATATCGTAAAATACGCTGGTCGTGTTATTAAGAATAACAAAAATAGATTCCCAAAGGCTATTGATGCTAATCGAAGTTCCGGGCCTGAACCTATGATTAAAACATTTAACGATCTTGTTGAGGAAAACACCGAAATAATTACTGCCATACGTCACTATCACGAACAAGGTATCCCTTACAACGAAATGGCTGTCTTATTCCGCACGAGTACTGGGCCTCGTGCCCTCGTCAACAAACTGATGGAGTTCAATATTCCTTTTCGAATGAAGGATGCTCTTCCTAATATCTATGAACATTGGATTGCAAAAAATCTGATTGCTTACATTAAAATTGCACTAGGTAGTCGAGAACGCAATCTTTTCTTACAGATTGCAAACAGACCAAAACGTTATTTAGCAAGAGACATCTTCGATTCTCCTACTGTTGACTTAGAATACCTAAAAGGTACTTTCAGTGATAAAGAATGGATGCTAGACCGTATTCTTAAACTTGAATATGACTTGACTATGTTACAAAAGATGAATCCCTATGCTGCAATTAACTATATTCGAAAAGCAATTGCTTACGAAGAATATCTTCAAGACTATGCTACATTTCGCAGAATTAAAGTTGAAGAACTTCTTGATGTACTAGACGAACTTCAAGAAGCCGCAAAACCATTTGCAACCTATGACGAATGGTTTCATCACATTGCCACATATTCAGCAGAACTACAAGAGCAACTTCGTGACCGCAAACAGGTAAACTACAATAGCGTTAACTTATCAACTATGCATAGTTCAAAAGGGCTTGAATATACTACTGTGTTCATCCTAGATGCCAATGAAGGAATTACCCCTCATAATAAAGCACTCTCTGATGCTGATGTCGAAGAGGAACGACGTATGTTTTACGTTGCCATGACTCGTGCCAAACAATATCTTCACATCTATTCGGTTAAGGAACGCTATAACAAGCAACTCTCTGTCTCTCGTTTTGTTGGTGAACTGCTTGTTGATTGTGCTGATTTAAAAGAGCAGGCACGTATTGAACATAAGTCTTACGGCAAAGGAACTATTATTAAGAATACGGACGGAAAGCTAATTATCTACTTTGATAAACTTCATAAAGAGCGTGTACTTGATCTTAATTTCTGTATTGGGAATCATTTGATTAAAGTTATTGAGGATTAATAAAACCCTTCTTTACTAAAAGTATTTTACTTTTGAAGAAAATTTCTATAAATCAAAATAGTCACTGAAAATTATATCTACTTTAAAGTAACATAATTTTCAGTGACTATTTTATCTCTAATTCCATAGTTCAAATACATAGGATATACTCGCAAAACGCAATACATCTCCTGTCTTTATTAACATCTTCGAATGAGGTTGAATATTTTCCTCATTAACAAACGTACCATTTGTCGATCCCATATCCGTAATGTAGAATTCCTTCTCTTCCTGCGTTATCTTTGCATGGATACGGCTGATTGTTGATTCCTCAATAACAGCATCCATTCCTTCTGTCATTTTACCAATATAGAAAGGAAACTCTTGTATTCTTAATTTCTTATATGTATTCTCTTTCGGAATTAAAGCATAAGTTAATGCGGTTGCTTTTCTATTTGACGCATTATATACCTCTTCATCAACTTCTACACTACTGCACTCTGTTAAGATAGAAAGTAACTGCGTACATTCATATAAATCCTCGGTACGATCCCTCTTATCATCGAATTCTTCTTTCTGATAGTCCTCTATCTCTATTGTAACTTTCTTTTCTAAAGGATTTTCCTGATAGTATTCCCCTCCGATTTCAGGTTGCTTAATATATTCTACCACTGGTACTAACTTCTCTATCTTTCTCTCCTTCGCGAACATCTTACTGCTAATATATGCTGTTAGCGATGCCATAATCAGAACAACTGCTGCTAATTTCTTTAATTCCAACCCTTGAATAACGGAATATATAATTACAATCAGCATAACGACTGCCGTTGCTCCAACTACAAAGTAGCTTTGCATAGAATACTTACTTACCAATTTCTCATCTTCCTGCCGAACCTCCATAATAGGTCTTGGAACTAACTGCTTTCTTGTTAATTCAACGGTATCTTCCTTTTCTTTATTCGAAGGATTTGCTGTCGTCTTCTCATAAAATACAGCTCGAAGTGTATCAATAGACGCCTCCTTTTTTCTACTCTCATGATACATGGCATACACCAATAATACTGCTCTTTCCTCTTCATAATCCACAGCATCCATTAATGCCTCAGACATCCTATTCATCTGTCCAAGAATATCTTCACCATAATATATGTAATATAAAAAGCTATACTTATTACTTCCCAATTCAAAATAGATGAACTCCGGTGAAAACACTAGATTCTTCTCATCTAATAAATATTCCGCACAAATGTCTATTGCATTAAACATAGAACGATACAACTGCTCGCAATCTTTATAGTTCAACGTTCTTCTTTCCATCCAATCCGATACGACTTGCTTACCCGTTATATCATAGGCATATTTTATAACTTCGTTTAAAGCACTTGTCTGAATATCTAGCAGATAAGGTATCTTATTATGACGAAGCATTCTTATCTCATACCGCTCTTCCTGAATACTATCCTTTTCACCGTTCTCCTTTTGATTCTCTACTATAACATAGTTTCGATATGTCTCTCTTTTATATTCTGCCTTCAGCTCCATTACTCCACTCCCTTAATAATGTCTCTTAATCTCTTTATGCATTGCTCTCCCATCTCGCTTCCTTCTACCAAGTCGGATAACACAGTAAGCTTCCTTACAAATTCACTTGGCGAGAATACATCTACCTTTGCACGCTGAGAATAGTTCAGTCTTTCTTCCCCTAGTAATATACGAACAGAGGCAAATGGAATGTTCACTGCACACTCTATACTAGCGGATACTGTTGTACAGGTTATCGTAACTTTAGGTTGGTCAACTGTCGTTATTAGCAATCGACTTTTTAATTTATCTAATAAACGTTGCGTATATAGCCCATTCTCAAGCGAATAGTCACTAGCAATAAAGAAGAATATTCCTCTATCATTAATATGAGCATAACTAATATGCTCTCCTCCTGATTCTATTGGATATTTTGCTGCTATATTACATTCAAGCACTATTTCATCAATTGCTTGGTGTATCGCAAGCGAATCATGTAGATACATTCCTGCATATATAATCGAAAAGATAACATACATTACAATTGGAAATATCATGGACATCTCCACAGTCATACTTCCCTTGCAAAAAACTACACCTCTACGTTCTATGCTACACCGCATTCTAACCATGAATCCATACCCCTAGATACCCAATAAATATAAACGGCACGAATGCTATTACATAATCCTTTTTTACTTTCTTTATCACTAATAGCAATCCCGACCATATCGCACTTAATGTCAGTGCATATAATAGTAAAATTCCAACTCTTTCAAACCCAAGATACGCACCAAGTATTATAACTAGTAAGCCATCTCCAATACCTATCTTTTGTCTCGTAATATAGCTAACACCTACTAATGCAACTCCCACTAATATGCCACCTATTAACGATACTATTGCTATCGGTCGGTATAGTATATAATTAATAATCACTATTCCCGCTGCCACCCCTAATAACAAATTTGATACTTGCTTTCTCTTACAGTCCATAACTGCGATTCCTCCTAATAAACAAGTAAGTATTAACTTTATCATTACTTCCATACTATCCCCCCTTACTGTTTTCCACATCGTGTACATGCTCGTCGATTACCAACTTCTGACCGCTTAATTACATTTATCGTTCTCTTTAATCCACTACAATTTGCATTACAGTGATAACGGTTTCCTTGTTTTGTAATATAATAATACTCTTGTTTTTTGCTATCTGGTTTACATATTTCACACACATAATACTTAGCTCCAAATGAATTTCTTTGTGCATCCAGAGTACTCTGCGCAATTTTGCTTATCGATAGTACAAGATGGGTGCAATCTTTGCTTTCATGATATACCGTTCCGGTTTCCGTAATATACACACAATCATCATCGCTTGTCTCTTCCTCTTCACCCACACATCGTAATCCAACGAATACTCTAACCTTGGCTTTTTGCGTAACCAAAAAATCATCTATAATTACTAAACCAATTGGTAGATGTATCTTATACTGCAAGGTAATCTCTGCTATGTTATTCTCTATATCATAAGATGATAGCAAGAAATTCAATCCTTGCATCCCACCTACAATGCACGAGTGGTTAATTACCTCTCGCTCTACTTCTTCTGCAAACTTTCCTTGCATTAATCCACTTGTAATTAAATATGTTGCCACTTCTTGCATATTTGTTGTTGAACGATTCGTATCGTCTTTTTTACTTTGTTTTTCCAAACTACTATTTACTTCTACAGAGTTTTCTGTATCTACATCATAATTAATTATATAATCATGCACATATCCTATCTTTTCACAATATCTTGCTGTCTGTAATAGTCCTTGCTGTATTTCTTCTTGTACATATAACACTTGCATCAAAAATATAAATACATACATTGCGAATATAAAAATCGGTAGCACCAATGCAGCTTCAACTGTTATAGATGCTCTTAATAATTTATTCTTCATATAACAAAAGGTATAGAGGGATGTTCTTTCTTCTAAAATGTGATTATCAACCATATCTCACTGGAATTTGCTTGAAGAGAGTTTCCTTTATTTTGCTAGATAGGGATTTCTAGCGTATGGTTCTTAATATAGAATTGGTTAAATGTAATGAATATTTTGAATTTAGAAGTGGGGACTAGATGACTAGTCAAAATAGATAAAAATTAGAAGAACTAGAAGAAAGAACATCCCTCTATACCCTTATCTACCTCCTTTTATAATAGAATTTTTTAGTTTTATTGATTAATAAGCATCTATATTTTTTATTTCAAATGAATAATACCCTTCCGTTTCTCCTAATACCCGCTTCATAAATGGAAATGTTATAAATTGTTCTGGCAATTTCATATATGCCAATACTTCCATTCCAAAAAGGCAATCGGATAAACAGAATCTTAAACCTAACACCTTCTGCATATTCATCTGTATCATATCCATAGAACGATAACAGTTTTTCTTAGTTCCATTTAGTATTAAAAACAGACGTAGGTAATCACCATATGCAAATGTTTCTATTCCTCCATTATCCTTTGAATACTTACTTGCCAACTGAGCAATCTTATCTTTGCTCATTGTTATTAAATGATTATAGCTAACTTTAAATGTTTCCTTTGACTTAATAAAAGGTACATATCGCCCCTCTAGTAATGCATAGGTATCTACAAGTGCTTCTGCCATCGCCCAAACAAGCAAGATAACTGCCTTAACTAACTTTATCAATGGCATTAAACAGGAAAAACCTACTAGTGCTGTTGCCGTCGCATAAGCAGATGCATTCATCCCCTTATCGGTATAGACATATACAAAATTCATTAAAGTCCGTATCAACACAATCTTTGTTGCTACACTACTTAGATTTTCTTTATCCGTCTTATGCCCTGATATAATATATTCAAGTTCATACTGTAATTCTGCATTCTTCTTACTATTATTTTCGTTACTCTCGTCTTCGTTATTCTCATTTTCTTTGCTCTCCTTGTTATTCTGCAAGCTCTCTTTTTCTTGTTGTGTGTATTCCTTAAAAAAATCCATTTGGTATTGATTTAACAGCAATCGTTCTACCAAATCGTTAATTGTGCTATTGTCTACCACGAACATATTCGTAATATCCGAACTATACTGATTGTCTTTGCAGCTCTCTAATATACTTTCGCAATCCTTTTCCTTTCCATTCGTTTGAATACTTCCTATTACAGATGGCAGATTCTCCATCTCCAAGCTTCCTTGTGAGATTGCATTACTATCTTCCATAACAAGACTTAAAATCCCCTCCGTAAACAGACTCCATATGTGATTAACAGGACTCTCTACATCTGCCTTAATTACAAGAGTTGAATAGTCAAATTTAAGATTTGATACCTGATACCCTGTTAATACATTCTTACAAGATTGCAGTCTTCTCTTCCACTCTTTCATCACTTCTGACTCACTATTAATCGAATAGATATTAGTCGAGTAAACAACCTCTAAGATGTCTTTGTTTTTTATTAATATAGGTCGCATAGCTATTGCACTTGAAGCAGACAAGGAATTACTATTTTCCTGCATTCCTACATATTCTTTCATCTCTACAAGCTCTTCCTCAAATTCCTTATATGTGTCCTCATTTAATACCTCTCTTTTTCCTTCCAATATTTTTTCATAGGAATTAATATCTTGCGAAATTTCTTTACTTTTATCTTCTATTTTTGCAATCGTAATCAAGGAGTCCTCTATCTTCTTGCTTGTAGTAATTATCACTTCATCCCTATATTCTTTAGATTTTTTCAAATCAGCTACATACTTATCCCTCGTCATCTCCTCCTCTTGAATTTGCTGTGACACATGAGAAATTGATTTCTCTAATTCTTCCGTAGACACTTCTTCTGATTCCAAATTTTCTTGAGCGATTTCTTGGCCCTCTAAGCTTTTCTTTTCCTCAAGACGATTCTTTTCTTTTTGTAACTCTTCTATTGCTTCATTACACGCTATCACCTTATCACTGCATTTAATATCATTTTCTATCACAGATGCAATGTTATAATATTTACTTGCTAAAGAGCTATATACGATTTCTTTATTAATTCCAACAGTATCTCTAGATGCCGTTTTTGCAATAATTCTCTTTGCAAATATATTCTTAACCTCTATACTTCCCCCTTTTGTGACACAAATTCCATCTCCGTCCGTATTAATTCCTTCTACCTGAGTCATCAGTTTTAGCATGTCCTTACTCAGCTCTCCCAATGATTCCTGTGTCTCCAGCTTCTTCTTCATTACCTCCGATGTATCCTCTGAAGATTCATACAGCTTCCATCGTTCTAAAACCGACTTAATAATTTCTTCTGGAGCACTATATTTCATAAAGGACAGTACCTCATTCAAAAACAACTCCCCATTATAATCCGTAAGCATAGCGACATTATCTATACGCATAGAATCAAGCTTTATTCCTTGAAGTTCATCTTCCATGTATGTTTTTATACTCTCTATGATTTGCTCTTCTATTGTCTTGTCTGCTCTATCACTTAAATTGTAGCCAAACAATCGGTACGTATCATATAGTTCTCGTTGGTAGAGAGAATATACGGAATCAACACCCATGGTCAAAGCGGATCTCCCAATGCCTTTTGCTCCATAAATTCTAGCTGATTCCAACATCGTACATAGGATGGATACTACAAGTAGTAATATCAATGTTAGATATACTGTTATACTTGCCTGCTTACTATAGTGTATTAGTTTTTCCCGTTGCTTTCTTGAATAATTCACTGATAAATTTTTCAACCTCCCCTTTGAACAAAACAACTAACGCAATTAATATAATAATGATTAACACTAGTTCAACAATTCCAAGACCATCTTCTTCCTTTATAAATCCCTTTACTATGTTCTGTATCTCTTTCTTCAAAGTTTCTTCACCGTCCTTTTACATCTGCATAAACGCAGGTAGCATAATAACCATCAACACAATAAGTAACATCAAAACCATAGGCCCTAATAATTTCGTTCCAGCTTCTTCCCCAAGCCGTTTTGCCACCTCTTTTCTTTCCTCAAATGCTTGTATTGCCTCGTATTCTAGTAGTTGTAATAAATCAGCTGTACCTTTTTTTACATTTTGTACAAGCAATGAACTTAATTTCATATACGGAATTAACTGTATTCTTCTCCCAAAGCGATCATATGCCTCTGTTTCTGCAATTCCATTTTGAATTTCGCTATATGCAATCATCATCTCTTCATATACATAACGTTTTTGCACAGCTCTCGTTTTACTCAAATTTCTTTTCTTCCCATTTCCTTCTTTTAATTCTTTCTTACACCTCGCCTCGTATTCTAATGACATCTTGCCCCATGCATTCTTAATTGTCATACCTGCTCCCACAAGTAATACCAGTTTATTAATAACCTCTGGATAATCAAGAAGCATCTGCATCTCTCTTTTTTTCTTTTCTTTCTTCATCTGCGAATAGCCACTTACACCAATACATATCACTGCTACAACTCCAAGTAGATTCAATATATAGTCATCTTTCCTTTGATATTCAGAATACGTTAGTCTCTGATTATCAATTGCATTCGGAAGCTCAAGATATTCACTTTCTGGGTTTTTTACTTGCCTATTATAGATTTCCTCTTCCAACTGCAAGAGAAGTCTCTCTTCCTTCGTCTTCTCTTCTGGGAAAATCACAATATTAATTGGATACAACTTCTTTGTATCATAGTAACTTAGAGTTGCTGTCATTGTAATTACTTCTCCTTCTGTTGCCTCCTCACTAATTGTAATTTTACCGTCACTACTTACAATTCCTTTCTTATCAAAATCCCATGAAACCATAACTTGCAAATCAGGAATCTTTCTAATTAAAGATAATTGCTTCGTAACATGTTCATAGGAATCATTCTCTCCTATAACCATTTCATCAAGATATTGCATAGCTTGCATCATAATATGTTCAATGTTTTCTTCTTTTGTATAATGTCTCTCTTGCAATTTAATCTCTACTTCTTTTTTTATATTATCCATATCAATATTAAGCGCAACTTTTGTTTCTTCCTCGCCATAGTATGGTCTTTTCACATAATAGGAATGTTGTATTTGACTTGTCTTTGATAAACCAATAAGAATAGATAGAATAGTTATGCAGATTGTTAAGAATAAAATAATAGATATTTGCTTACATAGGTATAGATTTGTTTTTTTCTTCGCATCTTCCCTTGCATGAATACACTGTATCGATGTATATACTTTTTGATAGAATTTTTCTCCTATCTTAAGGCGACATATATTATGTATTATAAATAAACTAGATGGATACAGACAAAATAGCGTTCTCTCACTATCTTGTATTTCCTCGGCTGTTTTACGAATCTCTTCTTTTTGATATCTTGAGGTCGCTAGTATAAACAGCAACAAACTTACGATAACACTAATATTTATTATTAGAATAGACAGACCTCCTTCTTATTACTCTCATAACCACTTAAATCTCAATGGCTAGAATATGATTCATTAACCAAAAACTTATGCTATATAGAATTAAAGAAACGGTCATTACTAATCCTCCTGCTATATTATGATATAAGGGATTCAAAAAGTTTGGCGAAGAGATTTTCATATATATAATCATTCCGATTGGTATAATTCCCATAATATTCGCCTCGAATTTTTTAGCGGACATCATCGTAACAACTTCTCTTGTCACCTCAACTTTATCCCCTATCATTCTACTTGTAGAACGCAAAATCTTAATCAAATCCCCACCGGTCCTTTTTGCTATTGCAAACACTTCGGACAAGCTCTTAATATCATCAATCGTACTCCGCTTTGCAAACTCTCCTACCGCATGCTCAACAGGCACATTCATCTGTATTTGATACACGATATACTCAAACTCTTTGATAATCATAGCCTCTTCTTTGTATAATAGTTTAAGATCTTTTATCGCCTGTATAAATGCATTCTCAACCGAATAACCAATACTTAGTGCTGCTACCAATGCTTGAACTCCCTCACGGAATTGCAGTGTTAACTCCCATTTTCTCTCTCTACATCTTTTTTCACAACACTGCCTTACATAAATACATACAAGCGGACTTCCTATTGCAATCATTATTATACTCTGGTAAAAAATCCACAGAACAATACTTAGTATTAACAGCCCTTGAACAGAGCATTTCACCTTCTCCTCCTTGTCCATAGCATAGATACTATAATCAATTAAGCTCCATTGCTTCTCTTTCATTGTATCATTATCAACTCCTTGCTACCTCAACCTCTTGTCCAAAAATTTGTAGACCAGCTCGTTGCAACTTTTCTATATTGATAAGTGGACTGTTTGTCCTTTCTAATTTTCCAAGCTCTCTTTGCGACTTCTCCACTTCTATATCTTCATCCAGCCTAAATTGATATAACGAATTTATCACAATTTCACCTTCCGATACCTCTAGTATTTCACTTATCTCAAGAACCTTTCTTGACTTATCTCGTAGTCTTCCAAGATGAACAATAATATCTATTGCAGAACTAATTTGCTTTCGAATTGCTTGCACCGGCATATCTACACCTTGCAAAACAAGCACTTCCAGTCGATTAAGCATATCTTTCACCGAGTTTGCATGTCCTGTTGACAGACTTCCATCATGCCCTGTATTATATGCTGCTAATAGATCAATTGCCGCCGAATCACGTATCTCGCCTACAACAATTCTGTCTGGACGCATTCTCAAACTGGATTTAATTAAGTCACGAATCGTAATTTCGTTTTTTCCCTCCACATTTGCATTCCTACATTCCAATCGTACAATATTCGCTACTCCTCGAATTTGTAACTCTGCCGAATCCTCTATTGTTATAATTCTCTCATCTTCTGGTATGTAATTTGATAATGCATTCAAAAATGTTGTCTTTCCAGAACCCGTCCCTCCCGATATGAATATATTATATTTGGCTTCTACTAATATCTGAAGAAACTGTGCCACCTCCTTTGTTAACGCTCCAAACCCAATTAGCTCTTCCATTGTAATCGGCTTATCAGGGAATTTACGAATGGTAAGAATTGGCCCATCTAATGCAATTGGTGGTAATACTACATTTACTCTTGAGCCATCTTGCAGTCTAGCATCAACAATTGGCGATGATTCATTAACGATACGATTTGTTCCCGAAACAATTGTTTGAATTACATCTTGAAGGCGATTGTCAGATTCAAATTCTTGTTCCCATCGCGTTATCACTCCCATTCTCTCGATAAATATATTCTTTGCACCATTAATCATAATTTCTGTAATTGTACTGTCCTCTACTAATTCTTGTAATACATCTAGCTTTCGCAAAGAGTTAAACAGCTCTTTTCGCAACGTTATCTTCTGCTCAATCGTAATAAATGTATTCTCACTAAAACTTAGTATCTCACTATCAATAAGTTTTACTAACTGCTCATCTTCTAACTCTCTCTGAGATGTAATCCTGTTGATAATATTCTGCTTTACTTCCCTCCTTATTTCTGATAGATTGTTTCCTTCATCAACTTCACTTTTTTTCATTTAATAACCATGCCTTTCTCATAGCCTGTACACGTTGGGTTGTCAGCACCAATCTATACACACATTCCTACAATTTCTAAGCAGTTATCCACAACCCTAATTATTTATTAACGTTTCTATGTACATATCCAATTGATTGTCTTTAAATATAATCTCATGAAAATCCTTATAGTCAAATTGATTCGTATCGATAAATGGTAGTTCCTTGACCTCCTCTTTGCTAATAATTCCTCTTGCCATAAGCATATCCAACAACATCTGATTCTGCGTATTATGACGCTCTATCGTTGCTTGTTCTATATAAATCGCATCTGATTTTCTTAATAGCCCCTCTTCCATTGCTGAAATCTGTTTCATACAAATAATTGCCTTTGTGCAAGAAAATTCCTCCCTCGCCTCTTCAATTATACAGTCCATATCCACTATCTCCATTGTGTGTAAGTCTAGATAGTGATCCACCTGCGGAATATATATGATATCTCCTAACATCCGAAAAGCTTGGCTTGCACTCAAAACCTGTTTTGCTCCTTGGCGATAGTAATACAGGATATCACTTAGTCCCTTTTGCTCTTCTTCCCATAGGATTTTTTCTAAACAGCAGCATGGATTGAGGTTTATATATAATATCTTTTCTTCTTTGCTCATATATCTTGCGATTGTTAATGCAATAACTGCCGTACTAACAGAACCTGTAGGTGACAATATACTTATAATTTGATTATCCTTTTTCTCTTTTTCTTTTTGCAGTGGACTATGAGTATTAGTCAGTAATCTTTTATCCATATAATCAAGAATATTTTTTGCAGATTGATATTTATAAATACTTCCCTCTCTATCAGCATCGTCTTTCTCTTCTGCGAGTTCAAGTATCGGAATATCTGCCTTAGCGAGCTCTTCATTTACTACAGAAGCTACGGATTGCCCTATAATAGCAATATTTACTCTGTTTGTTCGAACATAAGCAAGAAACTTCTGAACATCGGTAAATACTTGTATCTCATCTATTTCTTTCTTATTTGCTCTAATATAGCTAGATAATGCGGTTGCATAGGCGACGTCCTTATCCAGAATCACAAAGCATTTAATAATATAACGCACCTCCAATTACTAAAATTGTACTTAATAAAATAGGCAATGAAAAATGAATCACATTTTTTTGATTTGCCAACATACCTTTATAGGGAACTACTTTTTTTGAATAACATGATTGAGTAATATATTCTGCAAGAGATTGCAATTGAATAAAAAAGATTTTATGGTGAACTAATTTAATGATAGAAAAAATGCCCGCTATTATAAATGCTAGGACAATAATCTGTACCCCTTGCTTTATTCCTACAAAACAGCAAATTAAAGCAAATACTTTTCCGTCCCCTGCACCAATAGCACGGATATAATAGATTGGCAAAAACATAATACAAACAAAAATAAACACACACAAACACTGTAACATGGATAAATAAGACCCTTTAAGGAATAAAAAGAAAAAACGGATACTCAAACCACTTAGAATAAGTTTGTTTGAAATTCGATATGCCTTGAAATCAGACATTGTTGCAATTACTAAAAGAATAATTAGAATTGTAGATTCTATGATTTATAAATCACCTCCACACGAGTTCCCTATGTGTTATCTACATTCCATATATTACCTTCTATTTCATATTTTGTCAACCGTTTTTTGTAAATTTTTTTAATTTATTTAAACTTTGCAAAAAAGATATCTTTGCATCGACACCAATTCAAATATTTCCCAAATTAGCCTAGCACTGAATTTTATATTGGAACGTATTTATTCTATCTTTCTCCCTATCCCCTCACATTATAATAAACCATAATTGCATATAACATAAATATTCCTGGCATACCTAATAAGCCGATAGAGGCTATATTAATTTCATTTATTCCTGGTACTTGCTTTACTCCGAAGTTTACCAACACGCTATTGATACAATATAGTAAAATAACTCCTAACAAACCTCGAAATACAAAGTTAGCTAGCCACTCTGTCTTTTTAAAAAAAATTGCTAATAGTATAATTGCTAAACCAATTCCTATAATAATTATGTATGTTAATTTCTCCATACCTACCTCCAACATTCCCAAACAAGTCCTTCTACTTAAATATATTATCTTTTTCCAAATTTATTCAAATAATTAGTATAAAATTACAACTTTGATACTATAATATATAGAGTAGTAATTTACTCAATTATGATGTCATTTAAAGGTAGGTGTAAGAATTGAAAAAGAAATCAAAATTGAGACGTAAAGAAGAAGAACTTCTGCGTCTTGAGCTTAGTAAAGCAAAATTAGCATTAGAAGCTGCCTATTCTAATTTTGAGAATGTTGTTGATCCTGATTTGATAGATTGCTACATCTATGAAGTAAATGCAGTACAAAAGAGGTACAAGTATTTGCTAAAGCAAGCAAAGCAATTATCAGACAACGAGATGACAGAGCAAATTATATAAATAAATTATAACTTAAAAGAACATCGTTCGAAATAATCACACACATTCGAAAACGCCTCGGACAAGAGTCTGAGGCGCTTTCTTAGCATACATATTTTATTCAAAGAGACTGTTTTGTCTCAAGAATAACGACTTTAGTTATTACTTCAATACAACTATCGAATAAGGAGGCATATTCACTATATCTCCTTCAAGCGTAACCGCTGCTCCATCTGTAGATAAATATCCTCGAATTCCTTCTGTGTTTAGTCCAGAATCCTTTAATGATACATTTGCTGCTTCTTCTGAAACATTATATAAAATCGCAACACTGCTATCTCCATAAGTTCTTGTAATTGCAGCGATATCTCCTTGATTAAGAGCATCAATTACCTGTGTTGTTCCTCGTGCAATTTCAGGGTTTTCATTTCTAAGACGAACTGCACGTTTATAATAATTATAGAGTGACATCGGGTCATCCACTTGGTCTTCATAAGTACCAAAATTATGTGTTACTGTCTCCATTTCTTTCGGTCCAGCTGTCATTCCTGTTACATCTGTTGTTGACCAATACATAGGTGCACGCTTGTTTTCATCACGTCCACTACCACTCATTCCCAGCTCTTCTCCATAATAGATAAAGCTATTGCCTGCCATCATAAGATTCATTCCTGCTGCCATCTTTATCTTATCAATTTTATAATTAAAATATCCTGCTGCTCTTGCTGTATCGTGATTTGAGAAAAATGAAGCATCAATCATATTTTCATTAAAAGAACGGAATTTATCCTGTACTGTAACCATCGCTCTACCAAAACTGCTACCAGAATTATTATCTCCTGTGTAGTTTAGTGTTGTAACAATTTTTCCTTGTTCTTGTGCAAATGGGAAGTTAAACAAGCTATCAATTCCACTTGCATAGTATTGAGACATCGTTCCAAATGAATCCCAAACTTCTGCTACTAGATAATTATCTGGGTTTAATCCCTTCACATAATCCGTAACCCACTTTAATATCTCAACGTTCTTTTCCGTATTCCCAGAATAGAATTCTTTCGCTGCATCAAGACGGAATCCACCTACGCCCATGTCTAACCAATACTTCATAATCGTTTCAAGTTCTGTCCTTAAATTCGCATCCGCAAGATTTAAGTCTGGCATCTGATCCCAGAAAACGCCCTCATAATACCAATCACCCTGTCCCGTAGAGTAATACTTACCACTTGCTGGTTTTCCCTCAGCAAAATTATAGTAACCACAATACGGATTATGTTCTCTACAAAGCCCTTCCACGTTACAAGTTTTCTGTCCACATGGCTCAATACCTAAGCTCTTAACCGCAGATTTAAACCACTCATTCTGCGTAGAAGTATGATTAATAACAAAGTCAATAATAACCTTAATACCACGCTTATCACACTCTGCAATTAAATTCTTAAAATCCTCTAACGATCCATACTCCGAATCAATACCATAATAATCAATCACATCATACTTATGATACGTAGTCGAAGGCATCATCGGCATTAACCAAATCCCATTAATACCAAGATCCGTATCCGTCGAATCATCCCCATCATTCAGATAATCCAACTTCGAAATCAACCCATTAATATCACCAATTCCATCACCGTTACTGTCATAGTAAGAATAAAGAAAAACTTCATAATACGTACGGTAAATGTCATCAATTACATTAAGCTCTTGGTTGTAGATATACTCAACATAGTTGTTTACATCTAAAGAATCCTCTGCTGTATTTTCTGAAGCATCGTTTTGATTTACTTCCAATCCCGCATCATCTTTTGCATCTGAACCGTTACTAGCAGTTTTATTATCCTGCACACTGTTTGTATCTACACTATTACCATCCGCCGTATTCTTGCTAGACGTTGAGGAGCAACTACAGCATACTAACATACAGATTATAAGCACAATTGAAATTCTCTTTTTATTGTTCATATCTTGCCCCATTTCTTTTTATATTCTTAAAAAAACTTTCATAGCATAAAAGCCAGCAAAAAGACTTCCATCTTCCCGCCAGCCTCAAAGCCACTTACTCTATTAAATTTGAATGCTAAAAGGTTGCGAATAATCTCTGCCAAAATTCTCAACAACCTTTATTCATTCCAAATCCTTGCTGTACTTATGTATCAACAACACGAAACACTCTTACCTAACTGATACTACTTCTAAATCAAAAGCCTTGCCGTACTTGTGTATCAACAACCTAGCCATGCAAAACTTCACAACCTATCCTTGCGTGTTTGCTACCGTACTCTAGCTAAAAAACGATAGCGAAACACCTTAGAACCTCTTAGTGTGTACCTCAACAACCTAGGAAGGCGAGGCATAGACGCCGAGCCAGTCCGAGCTGAGGCAGGATGCCGAATCGAGGACGTTTCCGCAACATACTAACATCGTTCCCATACACACTTAGAAGTTCTTAGGTGTGTAGCGTGTTTTGTGCTAGAGTACGGCAGCAAACACGCTCGATAAAACTCCCAAGTTTTGCATTACACCACTTAATCATACACAAGTACTTCAATAATTTTAACCCTTAACTGAACCGCCAGTCGCACCTTCCACATAATACTTTTGCATACAGATAAACAATGCTGCAATAGGAATGGATACAAGAACCGAACCAGCTGCATATCTTGTAAACCATTGGCTGATAAACTCTCTCTCTAACATCTTGAACAAACCAAGAGCAACGGTATATTTATCATAATTATCACCCATGATAACACTTACGAAGATGTAGTCTAACCAAGGTCCCATAAAACTAGTTAATACTGTATAAACAATAATCGATTTAGAAAGAGGTATTGTTAATTTCGTAAATACCTGCCATTTTGTTGCTCCATCAATCCAAGCCGCTTCATCAATTGCTTTTGGAACGGTATCAAAGAAACCTTTTGCAACATAGAATCCAAGACCTGCACCACCTGAATAAACAAGAACTAATGCTACAAGTGATTGTGTTAAGCCGATACCTTTTAAGATATAATATACAGCGATCATTGACATAAATCCTGGGAACATACCAAGAATTAATGCAATATTCATGTATGGTTTTCTCATCTTAAATCGAAGTCTTGACATTACATAAGAAGTTGCTAATACATAAAATGTTGAGATTGCACAAGAGAAAACCGCTACAATAAATGTATTTGCAAACCATTTTGCAAAGTAAAATTGATTTGTCTCTGTGAACAATCGCTTGTAATTATTAAGCGTAAATCCTTTTGGAATAAAATACGGTGTATACGTACCTGACTCAGCACGGAATGAAGTTAATACAACCCAAACAATTGGGATTAACCAAATTACCGATAAAACGATGAGGACAAGATACGAGGAAAAATTAGCCAACTTTTTAGCTTGTGACATTGATCTGGTTTTTTTACTCATTATTGGAAATCCTCCTCACTCTTATAAGCTGATGTTCTTCTGTATGCAATAAGTGAAAGTGTTGCAGATAGAACAAATACCAAGATACCAATTGTTGCTGCGAACGAGTAATCCTTACGGTTAACTGTCAGCTTATACAACCATGTAACAAGTAAGTCTGTCTTACCCGCTTGGTAATAATCCAGCGACGATGGTCCACCTCCTGATAGCAGGAATATAACATTGAAGTTATTGATGTTACCTATAAATTGTTGAATTAGGTATGGACCTGTAACAAATAATACATATGGTAATGTAATTTTTACAAACATAACAATTGGTGTTGCACCATCAATCTTCGCAGATTCATAGATATCTTCTGGAATATTCATAAGTACACCAGTTGTAATTAACATCGAATATGGAACACCAATCCATATATTAACGACAATAACAGTAACTCTCGCCCATGCTGCCTGCGATAAAAACGGAATATATGATGATATTAAACCTGCACTTTGTAGCATACCATTAATTGGGCCTTGATCTGCAAGCATATTTTTCATAATTAGTAATGATACGAATTGTGGTACTGCAATAGATAATACGAAAATAGTTCTCCACAACCCTTTAAATTTAACACCTTTACGGTTAATGAGCATTGCTAACATCATTCCAAACACATAGTTAAGTCCTGTAGCAAAAACTGCCCATATAAGTGTCCAGCCAAGTACTGGCCAGAATGTTTTAGAAATTGTTTGACCTGAGAATAATACGGTTTTAAAGTTTGCAAGCCCAACCCAAGTAAATAGATTTCCTGGAGGTTGATGTGTATTGTCAAAGTTGGTGAATGCAATTAAAATCATGAATACTAACGGTAATATTGTAAATAGTAATACTCCCATCATTGGGAAGAATAATAACGTTTTATGTAGCTTCGCATCAAAATGAGCTTTGATATCATCAATAAAAGTAGGTAATTTTTCACCTTTTTCTTTTATTTTTTGTGCCTCATATGCTGCTTTTACATTTGCTTTCCATGCAACAAAAAACGCTACTAAGAGAAATATTGCAACAACTCCATACAGTAAGATTAACATAGAATTATCACCAGAAATAATCTGTACATATGGTGGTTTTGCTAAGATTACTTGTTCTTGTGTCTTTGTTCCAAGATTTTGAAGTCCTGCTAAAGCAGTTACACCTGCCATAACCATGTAAAATATAAATCCAAGTTCCATTGAAAGAAAAATTAAACCTTTGATAATTTGACCTCTAACAAGGTTTGATAATCCCATTATAAAAAACGATAGTTTAGTGAAGACATCGCCTTCCTTAAACGCGCGGCCAATGAACTTAAAAACATTATCAGACTTAATTTTGTTATTCTTGTTCACAATTTTGCCTCCCTTATCTCTTGATAAAATATGCTATGCTAATAGATTCTTTATTCCAATCAAGCATCCGCTATCCATGCAACGGATACTTGATTTAGAATAGTTTATAAAACTTAATTACTTAAAACCCCTCATCACTTGGGTATTTAGTTTAATGTAGCAAGAATATTGTTAACGAAGTCATCTAATTTTGATTGTAAATTATCTGCTGTAATAGATCCATCCATTAATCCTGTACCAAATGCTTCAGCTGGTGACCAGTAGTTTCCACATTGAGGAATTGAAGTTTGAACAGTTGCATATTGAGCTTGTGCTGACATTGCTGCTAATGCTTGGTTAGAAGACATTGCTGCTGTGTCGTTTGCTAAGTTTGCATTTGTTGGACCGTAGCTGTATTTTTCAAAACGAGTTTTTTGACAAGTTTCGCTTGTTAAGTATTCTGCTAATGCCATTGCTGCTGTTGGGTTAGCTGTTTGAGAGTTAACACCATATAATTTAAAGTTAGCCATACCACCTAATTGAACTACTTCACCGTTTGACAATGTAATAGTTGGAAGTGGAGCTGTACCGAAGTTATCACCTAAAGAAGTTTTGATTGCATCAGCATTCCAAGTACCATTTACTGTTGCACCAAGTGTACCAGCTTCAAAAGCTGCTAATAATAAACCGTCATCATGGTTAGCAAATTTTGCGTTTTTAGCAAGATTCATTAAGTATTCACCAACTAATAAACCTCTATCGTTGTTGAAATCACATAATGTAGCATCTGTTCCGTCTGCTCCGAATAATGTACATCCAGCGCCAAAGAAGAATGCTGATAAATACCAACCGTTGTCGATATCATAAGAGAAGTTTGTTACTCCACTACCTAAATCTTTTGCTAACATAGCATCAAGAGATTTTACGTCTTCATCAGAGTATTTGCTCTTGTCATAGTACATGAAATATGTATCAGAAGATGATGGGTATGCATATAATTGTCCATCAACAGTACAAGCATCAATTGAAGATTCTGTATTGTTAGCTGTTACTACATCTGCATTCATAGCTACTGGGAATAATGCACCAGCTTGAACTAATTCAGCAATTTGGTCAGAAGCGAATGTAAATACATCTGCTGCTACTGAAGGATCTTTTAATACTTCACTCTTAGCATCTGCTTCAGAAACTACACCAAATTCGATTTGGATATTATCATTTGGGTAAAGAGCTTTAAAGTCTTCACACATTGCTTGAATTGTTTCTTGTTGTTCTTGAGGGCCCCATACTTTTAATGTTGCGTCGCCTAGTGTAACTGTTTCATCAGATGTTGTTGCCTCATCTGGTGTTGTTGTAGCATCTTCTGTTTTTGTATCATCAGTTTTTGCTGCATTCTCAGTTGTTACTTCTGTATCTGCTTTTTTGTTGTTTTTGTTGTCGTTTTTTCCACAAGCAGTTAAGCATGATAATGCTAATACAGTAGTTAATGCTAAAGCGATAAGTTTTTTCCCTTTTCTCATAATTTCTACCTCTTTCTCCTTTTTTCTAACCTTATTGGCTAATGATTTATGCTGTAATAGAAAAGCCTAACTCTTCCCTATTACATGACTCCCAGAAAAAACAGTTTCTGTCTTCTCTGGTGTCATGAATAAAATATGCTTTGCATATTCATTCCGATAGTAATGTGTAACCTTATTTCACGTTCCAGATATCAACTGCATAGTCATGAATTGTTCTATCACTTGAGAATTTACCTGCATTCGCTGTGTTGATGAAACATTTTCTTCTGAATTCATATGTATCAGAATAGTCGCTGTTTGCTTGTAATTTTGCATCAACATAAGATAGTAAATCTTCGAATAAGTAGTAGTTATCTGCTTTGTGCCAGCTTGCACCTTCTAATAAAGAATCATATAATTCTTTGAACATTCCTGTTCCTTCATCATCAAATGTACCGTCGATTAATGTGTCAACCACTCTCTTAATTCTTGGGTTTGATTTATAAATAGCTTTTGGATTATAGCTGTCTTTAATCTTTTCAATATCTTCCACTCTTGCACCAAAGATATAGTTGTTTTCTTCTCCAGCTTGTTGAACGATTTCTACATTTGCACCGTCATATGTTCCAAGAGTAACTGCACCATTTAACATGAACTTCATGTTACCAGTACCAGATGCCTCTGTACCTGCTGTTGAGATTTGTTCTGAGATATCTGCTGCTGGAGTAATCATTTCCGCATACGATACGTTGTAGTTATGAACAAATACTACTTGAAGTTTATCATTTACTTCTTTATCTTCTGAAATCATCTTTCCAATTTCATTGATGAACTTAATAATACCTTTTGCTCTGAAATATCCTGGAGCTGCTTTTGCACCAAAGATAAATGCAGTTGGATTAAAGTTTTTGATTCTTCCTTCTTTTAATCCGTAGTAGATATCTAGGATAGAGAATGCATTTAATAATTGTCTCTTATATTCATGTAATCTCTTAACTTGAATATCAAAGATAAATTCTGGATCAACTTCAATTCCTTCTTGTTTCTTGATGTAATCAGCAAGTTGACGTTTCTTAATGTTTTTGATATCACCAAATTGTTTGATTACTGCTTTATCATCTTTGAATTTCTCTAAGTCTTTTAATTTATCAAGATCTGTAATCCATGAGTTACCAATCTTGTCTGTAATGAATCCAGATAACTCCATGTTTGCAAGAGCTAACCAACGACGTTGTGTAATACCATTTGTTTTGTTATTGAAACGTTCTGGATAGATTTCATACCATTCATGTAATGCATCATTTTTAAGAATTTCTGTATGAATCCAAGCAACACCGTTTGTTGAATGACTTGCATAGATTGCTAAACGAGCCATATGAATCAAATCATTTTCATCGATAATGTAATATTTCTTTTGATCTTTTTCTTTGATTCCAAGTGCAGTTAAATCTTTTAATAATGCTTTGTGAATCATAACAACATATTTGTATACGTTAGGAATTACTGCTTTAAATAATTTTACCCACCATTTTTCAAGCGCTTCTGCCATAACGGTATGGTTTGTATAAGCAAATGTTTCTTTCGCAATCTTAAATGCTTTCGCGAATGTCATTCCCTCTTGTTCCATGAATAAACGGATTAATTCAGGGATTGCTACTACTGGATGCGTATCATTTAATTGGATTGCATACTCGCTTGAGAAGTGACTGAAATCGTTACCGAAAACGGTTTTATACTTTCTTATCACATCTTGTAACGATGCACTTGAGAAGAAATATTGTTGTTTTAATCGTAATCTCTTACCTGCATCTGTATTATCGTTTGGATATAATACGTTCGTAATTGCTTCTGCATCAATTCTATCTTTTACTGATTTTTCGTATTTTGAATCGTTAAATGCTTCAAAGTTAAAGCTTTCTAATGCTTCTGCTTGCCATAAACGAAGTGTGTTCACTGTTTTTGCACCATAACCAATAACAGGTGTATCATATGGTACTGCATATACAGATTGATTTTTGAATTCAATAAGAATCTTTTCTTCTTCTCTTCTTACTGACCATGGATCTCCACATCTTAACCAGTCATCTGCTGTTTCCATTTGGAATCCATCTTCAAAGTATTGTTTAAATAAACCGTATTTATAACGTAAACCATAACCGTTCAATCTAACGTTAATTGTTGCTCCTGAATCAAGGAAACATGCTGCAAGTCTTCCAAGACCACCGTTACCAAGTGCTGCATCTTCGATTTCTTCAAAGATACGAATATCGATATTGTTTTCACTCATTAATTCAGAAAACTGATTTAATAAACCAAGGTTTAATAAGTTGTTATATACTAATCTTCCGATTAAGAATTCAGCTGATAAGTAACACACTTTCTTACCTTCTGCTTCAATTCCTTCTTCTGGATTTACAGTTTGCATCGCAGCTTTTGATACTGCATTATATAATTGAATTGTAGTTGCTTCTTTGATTGTAGTTGAATAATCAAGTTCAAGTATTGTTTTTACATTTGATTTAAAATTACTCACGATTTACTCCTCCTTAGCATTTGCCTTAATTGAAAGTATATTTGAAGTTTCTATTGTTACATATTCATTATCTTCCGTATGTATCTGCCAATTTATTCAGCCATTCAATACATTCTTCTGCTAATTGACCTTCTGTCATTCTCCATTGCCAATTACCACCTAACGAAGATGGAAGATTCATTCTTGCACTATCACCTAGTTTAAGAATATCTTGTACTTGGAATATTGCCACTGCCGCATTACTTGCATAAGCTGCTTTTACGATAGCATCTGAAATATCTTTTTTTCGTTTTATTCCAAGATACTCTAATGCGTACTTCTCTTCCTCTTTACCTATAGTTTTAAGATAACCTTCCATCGTTTGATTATCATGTGTGCCACCATATACTACAGTGTTACTTGAACTATAATTATGAGGCAAGTACTCATTACTAGAACCACTATTAAAAGCAAATTGCAGAATCTTCATTCCTGGGAATCCTGTGCTATCCATAAGTTTTCTTACTGATGGAATAATTACACCAAGGTCTTCTGCAATAATCTTTGCATCTCCTATTGATTCCTTAATTACTTTTGTTAATTTCTTACCTGGTCCTTTTTTATATTTACCATGCTCTGCTGTTTCACATTCAGCAGGAATTCTGAAATATCTTACAATACCAATGAAGTGATCAATGCGTACAATGTCATAAAGCTTTGCTGACGACTGCATTCTCTTTCTCCACCAATCAAAATCATCTTGCTCCATCTTCTCCCAATCGTATAATGGATTTCCCCATCTCTGACCAGTTGCTGAGAAACAATCTGGTGGAACACCTGCAATGTTAATTGGGTTCTTTCTTTCATCTAGTTCAAATAAATCTCCGTGTACCCACACATCAGAGCTGTCCATTGCAACATATAAAGGAATATCTCCAATTATTTGAACTCCTTTTTCGTTCGCATAGTTCTTCAATGCAAACCATTGCTCATAGAATTTGAACTGGCAGAACTTCCAAAAGTCTACCTCTTCACTTAACTCTTCTTGATACTTCTTTATGGCTTTCGGTTTTCTAAAACGAATATCCTCTTCCCAAAGAAGCCATTCTTGGTTATCAAAATGATTCTTTATTGCCATGTAAAGGCTGTAGTCCTCAATCCAATAACTATTCTCATTACAAAACTGTATGTACTCTTTCTTAGTTTGATGATTACTTCGTTCAAACGCTTTTTTAAAAATAGCAAATGTGCTATTATAGATTGCTTCGTAATCGACTCTGTTTTCCTCATCACCCCAGACATAGTTATCTACTTCTGATTGTTTTAATAGATCTTCACTTATTAATGTATCAATATCTATAAAATAAGGATTTCCTGCAAATGCGGAAAATGATTGATATGGACTATCTCCATAACTTGTTGGCCCTAATGGAAGGACTTGCCAGTATTTTTGTTTTGCTTCTACTAATACATCTACAAAATCAAAACCTGCTTTTCCAAATGTCCCTATACCATATGGGGAAGGTAAACTGCTTACTGGTAATAATAATCCAGCTCCTCTTGTTAATTCTGTATTTTTCTTCGCCATACTCTTCTACACTCTCATATATTTTCGATAAGTTTCGAAATGTTATAATTACAATAACACTTTGACCATGGTTTGTCAATAGAAGTTTCGAGTTTTATAGTTATTTTTTATATTATTTTTTGTTAATACCGCTCGTTGTTTGTTTAGAATTACTTTTGAACTTCCTAATTTCCTCTAAACATGCCTTGTAGCTAGTGTATTTGTATAAAACTCAACGTATTTCCCCTCTAATTCTATAAACCACACGGAAATATATGCAATATGTATTTCTCTCCTTTCTGAAATATTTTCGGAAATTTTCGAAATCCTTTACTGAATTATAGCATTTCACTATATGCTTGTCAATACTACTCGTTCAAAATTAATAAGAAGCACTATGGCTTTTTGTTACTGCAAACGTTATGTATGAATAGCAGTATGCTTTTTTGCGCCTTTGTGCAGTCGTATTCTATATTTATCAACAAATTTCCGCAATTAAATTTAACATATTCACGAATTAATTTTAATTTATTGAAATTCCCTTTTGCAGGTAGTATACTTTTTACATTGGATATTGTATATCAGTCTTTATATTAGGTACTTACGAAACTCTCAATACACTTGACTGCTTTTTGATTATCGTACTCTAACTAAAAAACGATAGCAAAACATCTATAGTACTTCTTGGTGTATACTAGACAACCTAGGAAGGCGAGGCATGGACGCCGAGCCAGCCCGCACTGAGGCAGGATGCCGAATTGAGGGCGTTTCCGTGACTTTTGGATAATCTGCCTGTATACACCTAGAAGTACTTAGATGTGACGCGTGTTTTGTGTTAGAGTACGATAAGCAAAAAGCCTACACAGTGTAAATCGAGTTTCGCCCACCTATTTCATATATACGAAAGGAGAAACAAAATGGCTACTATTAAAGATATTGCCAATAAATTAGGCATTGCTGTTAGCACCGTTTCAAAGGGACTTAACGGAGCTAGCGATATAAGTGACGAGATGCGTCAATTAGTACTGGATACTGCTGTCGAGATGGGATATGCATCGAAAAAGATGCGTAGTCAAGGAAGTCGAAAAGTATGTATCCTAATTGAAAATATGGATTATGAGAATATTGATCAGTTTGGTTATGAGATTATTGTCGGCTTCAAGCTTTCCGCTGCCAGACGCCACTGGGATGTAACAGTTATTCCTACAAATCTCAATATGCAAACACAAGAGAAGTTTGATACGTTCATGTTAAAGAACGGATATAGCGGTGCTTTCCTACTGGGCTTTGCTCTTCATGATGACTGGGTAAAACAACTTTACAAGACAACCGTTCCAACTGTACTTTTTGATAACTATATAGAAAACAATAATCATGTAGGTTATGTTGGAACAGACAGTTTTGAAGGTATTCATACCGCAGTTTCACATCTGCACGAGCTTGGCCATACAAATATTGCTTTTCTAAATGGTTCTAAGAATTCTATGGTATCAGAACAACGTAATCAAGCATTCATTCAAAGCATGGAATCGTTTGATTTAACACCTCGTGAAGAATTAATTGAATATGGTTATTATGTTCCAGATTGCGCCAAATACCATGTTCCAACCTTCTTAAAGGGTGGCGCAACAGCAATTATATGTGCCAGCGACTTAATTGCTTCTGGTGTTATATCAGAGGTAACTAAGATGGGGCTTCGTGTTCCTGAAGACATAAGCGTTATTGGTTTCGATGATCTTCCAATTGCTTCTCAACTTCAACCACCACTTACTACGGTAAGACAAGATCGAATTGATTTAGGAAAGAGTGCATTCCTATTACTTGATGGTCTAGTTCATAATGTTACAATTAGTAAGATGTTACTACGTGCCAAATTTATTAACAGAAGTTCAACTGCTCCTTGCTCAAACAGTGCAGTTGCTAAGAAAACAGCCGAAAAGCCTGTTTTAGATGATATTTAGTGCCATGTTTGGCACGATATAAACGAAAAAAGGAAGTTTGCCATCAAAAGCAAACTTCCTTTTTCTTACCTAGTATCTCATATTATGCACGAAATCCTCGTGACATTTGATTTGGATCAACATACATCTCATTAAGCGAACCTTTTCCATAGGTTAATCCTGCATAAACTTGCTGTGTGTTGCTCATAACAGGAGCACTTTGGTCTTGTTTTGCAACTCCTACAAAGCCTTCTAGTAAATGTTCAAGAACTTTCTTTGTATCTTCAAGAGGTTCCACTTCATTTTTCAATGTAGCTTGTAATAGTCGTTTATTGCAGTACAAATACAACTGCATTAAATCATAGGATATTGCATACTGAAAATCTAATGTGTTAATCAGTTCGTTCACAAATTTAACTGCATGATTCACATCGCGCGTAAACTTTGTATAATCTTGAGCAACCAATGCTTCTTTGGCACTCTCTATATCGTTCATTATAATCTCATAAACAATTACCACAAGTTCACTTCCATTTGCTTGCGTTACTCTTGTAGTAAATGCTTTTAAATCTTCATTGTTCATACAATACACGCGTTCCTTTCACTATGTCGTCCACGTCCTAACCTTGAAGTAATGAAAGAATTGTTTGAGGACGTTGATTTGCTTGTGCAAGCATTGAAGTTCCTGCTTGTGATAATACTTGCATCTGTGTATATTGAGCCATCTCTTCTGCCATATCAGTATCTTCAATTCTTGATAACGCTTCTGTCATGTTCTCGCCTGTTGTATCAAGGTTTGCGATAGAATGCTCTAAACGGTTTTGATAAGCACCTAATTTTGCACGGATAGCAGATACTTCTGTAATTGCATCATCAAGTAATGTAATCGCTCTTTCTGCTCCGTCTTGTGTTGTCATATTCACAATGTCAATACCTAATGTTTTTGGAGTAACTTCTGGAACTCTTACTTCCATTGTTTGTCCTTCATTCGCACCGATTTGAAGAATCATTGGGCCAGAAGCAAGTACGTCGATTTTTGCTTTGTCATTTTCTTTTGCTCCTGGATCAATTTCTATCTTCATACTAAATCCGCTATGATCTGTAATTACTACGTCTTTTCCTGATGCAGACATAGTAGCTGTTGCATTAAATCCCTTATCAAGCGAAATTTTTGCATCATCACCTTGCGTTGCTGCTATACCTGTTACACCTAATTTACCACTTAATTCTGTGCTACTACAATGTATCTCGATTTTACAGTCTTTACCGTATTCTTTACTTGTAAACTTCATTATACCAGCAGCATCTTTTTCTACACTAATATTCATAGAATCCCCAAGATCACGAATTTTCTCAAAGATTTGATCTGCGGTATCCGTATCTAGAATTTCAACATCTTCACCATTTAAACAGAACTTGCCAGCTTCTCCAGCTGTAATTGCTCCTGATGCTGTTGCTGTTGTTTGTGTTGGTAATGTTAAAACAGTTACTTCGTATGCTCCTACATTTACAGAATCCGATAACGCTACAAGGTTTACCTTGGAATTGCTACTATATGATTTTCTGTCAATGTCTCCATTTAATAATTTTTTTGTATTAAATTCTGTTGTATCTGAGATTCTTTCGATTTCTTGATTTAATTGGTCAATTTCTTTTTGGATTGCTTTTCTATCATCTGTTGTATTCGTACCATTAGATGCTTGTACTGCTAACTCTCTCATTCTTTGTAACATCGATTCCACTTCGTTCAATGCACCTTCTGCTGTTTGAATTACAGAGATACCATCTGCCGCATTGTTTGATGCCTTTTCAAGACCTGCAATTTGTGTTTTCATCTTTTGAGAAATTGCCATACCTGCTGCATCATCTGCTGCACGATTGATTTTTAAACCTGAAGATAATCTCTCTAAACTCTTGTCCATCTTTGTATTTGTAGTATTAAGGTGCATGTTTGCTTTAATTGCTGAAATATTATGATTAATTCTCATTGTGTCACCATATCCTCTCTCTAATTATTTTGTTCCATTCTTTTTACTAATACAACAAATGACTTAGCCACTTGATATAATTCTTTTGTCGTAACCGCATTTTCACCATTCGCTTCCTTACTCTCTTGGTTTGATGCCGATCCTCTTGCCTTATAAGACTGGTTATGAAGTTTCTCCACTCCAATATCCATTTGACTAAGAGAAATATTCTGTTTCTCTAAGCTATCAGTAATAATATCAATATTACCCTTAACTATCTCATTTGCTTCTTGATTATCACATAGGATAAGTCCTTTTGCTTGTCTATCATGTACTTTAAATTCTGCTTCAATCAGTCCATAACGTTCTGATTGAACAGACATTGAAACCTTACTATCTTGCTTTCCTGTATTATTTAATACCGTTAAAGAGATATTCGTTATACTATCTCCTACTTTAATTGGTATGTCATAATACTCCTTGCTACTTAATGCGTTCGATAGCTTAATTGCTCCACGTAATAGCTGAAGAGAACTAACTTGTTCCGCATTAATATCAGGGTTGCTTATTTGATTCCCTAATATAGTATCGGCAACTTTCGCAAAATCAGCTACTCCTTTTTGTAAACTTTCTTTATCTTCAAATGTTTCTGCAATTGCATTTAATGCTTCTTCCGAATCATTTTTAGCATCCTCTGTGTCTTTTGCCTTGTTTAAAACTTGTTTATATAAATTATTCTCAGTATCTAAAAGAACCTGCGCTTCTTGAATTGTTTGAATACTTACTGGCACATTCTGATTCGAAAGGAACTTAATTCCCTCTTCGCTATTCTCCGCCAAATCACGTAGCTCTTTTACTTGCTCTTCATAATACTCTTGCTTGATTTTTTGATCTTCTGGCTGTTCGTTAAGCATATCTCTTAACTTCTCTAATGAAAGACTTGACCAATCTTCATTTTCCATAATTGATTTCACTTGTGATGGTGTAATACTTGCAAGAATATCATCTAATAACATTTGATTATAATTTGTAATCGAGTCAGTATCGCTTCCCTTAGACTGCTCTGCTTCAAATCCTTTACTAATCTGTGATGTAATCGAATCGGATTTATATGTGATGTCTGTTAGCATTCCAAATGAATCATCAACCGATTTATCCATACTTCCTGTTCTTCTTGTTCTAACTTCTGTGAGAAGATTCTCAAGTGTAATATCGCGTCCGCTTCTTGCTAAAGAACCAATCGCTGCTCCATCTGTTTTCTCAACATTATGTAGTAAACGATAAATTCCTATATAGGCATCTCTTTCGTCAGACGTAATTCCATCTTGCTTTTCTAACTTACGAAGATATCTCGCATATCCATCTTCCTCTGATATTCCATTCTCATCTCTGAATTGCTTAATCTCTTCATTCAAAGTATCTAATGGCATATCAATTGGGTTCTTATTCCCACGAATAAAATCCATAGTTACAGAAGGGGTAAGATTCTTAAGTACGTAATTTACCTTCTCATCATATTCCTTCATTAAGGCTATGTTTTCTTCCGTAATTTCCATTCCATTGTAGCCAAGCATTCTAATCGCTCTCTGATTCGCTACTGTATCTTCAAGTTCTAACGAATCTAAGATTTCTGTCATACTGTTTTTAAATGCTTTCTGTATCGAATCACCCATATCTTGTCTAGGTGCAGTCATTAATGTTTCATACGACTCATTCGCAGCATTAAACTTAGCATGGCTCATCGTACCCGCTTCATGCAAGGAATCAATTGTAGCATCTTCTCTACTTGTAAATGTATCCGCAAGTACATTACTTGGCATCCATTTTAAATCATTTACTTTCTGCGTTGTTTCACGAAGAATTGCAACGTTCTCAGATGTTTGCTCTGTTCCCGTCTCTTTTAATAAATTCCTATAATAATCGTCTTCGATATTACGAAGCTCTTCAACCACACGTTCAAGACCTGTTGTATTAACATTGATTCCTTTTTCCGCCATCTTTTGTCCAGACTCTAATGTCATCTTCAAACGAATCTCTTCTAATTGGCGTTTCGCTGTAATCGCTTTAATATCAATATCATTAACTGCTGCCTCGTTCATTTCAATAACCACAGGCTCTGTAGTCTTGTTTGACTCTGTCGCAGCAAGCATTTGATTCATCTGCTCTTGCTCTTTTTTCAAGATATCTATTGTAATCTCTTTTCCATCATATTTTTGTGCAGTTTGAGCAATCGCTTCATCTGTTATTGACTTGATATCTTTTATTAATTTCTCTATCTCATCTGTACTCTTATCTGTAAGCACAGTGTCTTCTACTGCTACTGCTTGCTCCATTGTCCGAATCATCTTGTCTAATACCGCTGATGAGTCGTAATTATCTCTCAAATTCACAAGGCTATTTAATTTATTCAAAGTCTCTTTTGTCAATGGCAATCTATTATCAAGAATCCATTTTGCTTGACTTCTACTTTCCTCTGTAACTTCATATCCAGCGTCTTCAATAACACTGTCTACTTGTCCTTGTATTTCATCAAAGTCTTCACTTGATAGTGGACTTGTATTTGTACCAAATGCACTATAACTTGCTTTATAGATATTACCAATTGTAATATCTAACTCATTACCAATTAGATATTCAAACGATTCCTTCGAAAGATTCGGAATTGTCTCCGCTAGATTCATACCATTTACTATCTTCGAGATATTCGCCTCTGTAATTGGCAAGTTACTATTTTCAAGTCTCTCTATAATCTGTTCCGCATAAGGTGATTTCTCTAGGATATGCTTTGCAATCTTCTTTACATCTTCCTTAAACTCTTTATTACTCTCTATCTGTTTCTTAACACTCTGTTCCTTCTCAGTTCTCTGCTCTTTAACACGAGTTAACGCACGTTCTAAACGCTCTAATTCATACTGTTTGTAATCATAACCTTCGGCTTCAAGATCTTCTGAATCGTCGGCAGTCATACGGTTTGCTGTATCTTCTAAATCCTCATCCGCTTCTTCTCCCTTATTCTCTGCCGCTTCTTCTAATCGTTTATTAAAAGATGCTTGGTCTGATTCCACTTTTGTACAGTATGCTTGTATACTCTTTGCAGCCTCTTTATTGATTCCAACCTCTTTAAGAATAACACTCGTAGCCGATATATCCATTATCTTGTATTTTTTAATAGTGCCTTCCGTGGCACCTTGCACTGACGATTTAGGAAGGTTTACTTCCTTTCCATTAAAGTTGATGGAAATCTGATCCGAAACACTTGTTATTACTCCTTCGATCTCATCTCCCACTTTTCCCAGTGATAGAAGATTATCTTTATCCGCTTTTGATGATACCATATTTGTACCAGTTGCCTGAGATTTAACATTTTGTACGTTCATTGATTTCACTCACCTCTTTATGTATAGTTTCACTATAATGTATTTCGACCATAGCTCTTAAAAACTTAAGTTATTTTAGAACAAAAAAGTAATAGGACTTATTAAAAAGGTACACCCGCCACAAGCGTACGTTTTAATAAGTCCTATTTCATTATAGTCTTTGCCCTCTCTGCGTTCCCCAACGTCAACAAATCCTCTAGTCATTTTACTGTTCAACGACCTTTTTTATAGTAACACGTTTTGTGAGATTTGTCAATAGATATGGTCTTTTTAATTAATTATTTGTGAGTTATTCGATACAACTTGATTATTTACACTTTTTTCTTTATATATGTACACTATATTAGTGCACTTTATAACCATTCTGAACTACAGCCTTCAAGTTATTCATTATAGCGAAATGCCATAAATGACAGCCCTGGAACCTCTATCTGTATCTTGTATGGCTGATTAGCATACTTCTCTGCTTTCGCTTTGACAGAAGTTACAATACCATTCCCATTTCCACCAAACTCCACAGCATCTGAGTTGAAAATTTGTGTATATGTTCCTGATGCAGGAACACCTATTTCATATTTTTCACGATCTACAGGTGTAAAATTACAAACAATTAAAAGTTGGTTTTTCTTTGTTGTTGCTCTTCTTGTGAATGCAATGATACTTAACTCTGAATGCGAACAGTCCATCCATTCAAATCCAGTCGTTTCACAATCATTTGCATAAAATGCATTATATTTTTTATAAAGATGATTTAACGCTTTCATATATGTTTGCATCTGTGCATGTCTTTCGTATTCAAGTATTCCCCAGTCAAGGCTTCTTGCTTCACTCCATTCTTGCCATTGCGCAAACTCTTGTCCCATAAATAATAACTTCTTTCCTGGATGTGCATACATAAATCCATATGCTACACGTAGATTTGAGAATTTCTCATCATACTCTCCTGGCATCTTCTGTATCATAGAACCTTTTCCATGTACTACTTCATCATGTGACAATACTTGTATGAAATTCTCACTGTGCGCATACACCAAACTAAATGTTAATTTATGATGATTAAATTGTCTAAAGTAAGGGTCTAATTTCATGTATTCTAAGAAGTCATTCATCCAACCCATATTCCACTTGTATAGAAAGCCAAGACCATTCATACTCGCTGGTGCAGTAACTCCAGCCCAAGAGGTAGACTCCTCTGCAATCATCATTGCCCAAGGTAACTTTTCCTGAATAATTGCATTCATATGACGGAAGAATTCTACGGCATCTAAATTCTCTCTGCCACCATTTTTATTTGCTATCCATTCGCCGTCTTTCTTTCCATAATCAAGATATAGCATGGAAGCTACTGCATCTACACGCAATCCATCTATATGAAATTCATTTAACCAGAACAATGCATTTGCAAGCAAGAAATTAATAACTTCTTTTTTAAAATAATTGAATATATAGGTTCCCCATTCCGCATGTTCTCCCATCTTAGGATTTGGGTGTTCATATACTGGTTCTCCATCAAATCTCCCAAGAGCAAACTCATCTTTTGGAAAATGTGCAGGTACCCAATCAAGAATTACTCCAATTCCTTTTCTGTGAAGATAATCTACAAAGAACATGAAGTCTTCTGGCGTACCATATCTTCTCGTTGGCGCATAGTATCCTGTTACTTGATAACCCCATGACCCATCGAATGGATGCTCTGCTATTCCTAACAGTTCAACATGAGTATAGCCCATATCCGCTACATAATCTGCTACTTCCACTGCTAACTCACGGTAATTATAGAATCCGTCTTCCGTTCCATCGTTATGTTTTCTCCAAGAACCTAGATGCATCTCATAGATTGATATCGGGTCTTTTCTTAAGGAATCACGATTCCTATTCTCTTTCTTTTTCTGCCATGCTTTATCTTCCCATTTGTAATTTGTTAAATCTGCTACAACAGAGGCGTTCTTTGGTCTAAGTTCCGAAGAATTCGCGTAAGGGTCTGACTTAAGTAATACCTTATCATCTCTAGTCCTTATTTGATATTTGTAGACAGCTCCAATCTCTACCCCTGGGATAAACAGCTCATGTATACCTGAGTTTTCTAGCATTCGCATTGGATGTAATCTTCCATCCCAACAGTTAAAGTCGCCTACAACACTAATCTTTCTAGCATTCGGTGCCCATACCGCAAAATGTATCCCTCTCACACCATCAATTGTCATCTCATGCGCACCAAACTTCTTATATATCTCATAATGTGTTCCATGGCTGAAAAGATGGGTATCCAAATCACCGATTTGAGAATCAAACGAGTATGGGTCTGCAATCGTAACTGTCGTATTATCAATATATTTTGTTTGTATCTCATATGATTTAATGGCTTTTCCTTTATTCAAGGCGACATATAACCCTTTATCTTCATACGGCAACATAGGATATTCTACACCGGTTTCTTTATCTATAATTGCTACTTCCTTCGCATGGATACGGAATGTAACAAACAACTGTCCTTCTTTTACTTTATGTTCTCCCAATAATTTATGTGGACAATTGTTGATTTCCTTATAGAGCTCTTGTAGTTGAATCGGATTAATGTACTTACTTATCTTCTCAAGCATTGTGTAAACATCCCCTTTTTTATTCTTTTTTAATACTACTATAGTCTTTCTACTTCACACACTGTAATACCAATCCATTGTTGGCTGGAAGTACGATATTCAATTTTCCATTCTCAACTAGGTATTCTTCTCCTGTCAGTACATCCGTTACTTTATCGCAAGCCACTGGTATTGAAATACTCATTGTCGCTTCGTTATCATCATTATTAACTGCAGTTACTACTACATCTTCCCTGTCAATTCTTGCAAACGCATACTGTCGATTTGTAAGAGCGAGTTCCTTATACATTCCTTGTTGTAAAGCTTGACTACTCTTTCTTATTCCCGCTAATAACGCAAGTAGTTTCGTTAATTCCTTATATTCATTCTTACTCGGCTCGTCTATATAATCCGATAATACCAATCTTGGACGTACTCCATCATCAGAATTGTTCTCTTTCCTACCTTCTATTCCAAACTCAGAACCATAATAAATCGATGGAATTCCTGGTAATGTATATAGTAAGAAATGTACTGGTATCAGATGTGCTTTGTTTACTAGTTTATTATAAATTCTATCTACGTCATGATTGTCTAAGAAACTATATAGATTCGCATTCTTAACAATTCCACCATTTGAATCAAACAATCGTTTTACTGTATGCGCAATCTCAAAGTAGTTGTGGTCATTATGTCCAGAATACAGTCCTTTGTGAAGTTCATAATCTGTTACGCTATGCAATGTCTCATTGTTAACCCATCTACTGTAATCACCATGAATTACTTCTCCCATTAACCAGAAATCTTCCTTCACTGTATTGCAGAATGTTCGCATCTCTTTCATAAAATCAAAATCAAGTACATCCGCGCAATCCAAACGAATTCCATCAATATTGAATTCATCGACCCAGTACTGTATTACATCAAATATATATTGTTTTACTTCTGGATTTCTCTGATTTAATCTAACAAGCAATTGGTATCCTCGCCATCCATCATATGAAAATCCATCATTATATTCTGTATTAGAACCAAAGTTTACATTACAATACCAATCACGATACTTTGATCCCTCTCTTTTCTCTTGTATGTCCTTAAATGCAAAAAATTCTCTTCCTGTATGATTAAAGACACCATCTACTACAACTTTAATATCAGCTTCATGACATAGTTTAACAAAACGAATAAAATCATCGTTGTCTCCTAATCTGCGATCAACTTGCCGATAGTCTGTTGTCTCATAGCCGTGTCCTACCGATTCAAATAACGGACCAATATATACCGCATTACATCCTATCTTCACCATATGGGGTATCCACTCTTCCAACTCTTCCATCCTATGTGTTGTTGTAATTCCATCATTTAATTTCTCTGCTCCACAAAGACCAAGTGGATATATGTGATAAAAAACCGCCTTATCATACCATTTTGCTGTCATATCAATCATTCCCTTCTGTGAAAATGTTACTGTTCGCTTCGTGACCAGTGACGTAAAACCGCTTTGCAACATTTATAAGCCACTCTATCCAATCGGTTGCTACCTACACTACAATTCCATACATAAATTGATGAACAAGAGAATAGATTGCTCTATCATTAACAAATCTACCTGCTGCATGCTCTCTTTCAAAATATACAAGTATATAGTTGTTTAATATACCCGAAAAACCTACTGCAAATTGTTCTTGTCTTCCGTTCATATTACCTAGATATCCTGCTGCATGTTCAAAAATTCCTCGTATTATAGCAAATTGCTCTTTCATATATGGGCTAATTGCTTTATATGTTTCATTTTCCCTTGCAGAATAGAACAAAGATAGGATAAGGTAATAAAATCGAATATCGGATTCCGCTATGGTGAACATTGTTTTTGCATACTGTTCTAGTGTATGCACCAAATCTCCATTATAATACGCTGCTTCACGCAACTGCTCATTTATCTTGCAACAGCGTTCCTGTAAAAGTGCTTCCAGTAAACCATACTTACTTTTAAAATAGTAGTACATAGTTGGCTTTGTTATTCCTGCTAACGTAACAATTTCTTGTACCCCTACTGCATCGTATCCTTTCTGATAAAACAGACTTAACGCACATTCTAATATCTTTTCTCTGTTATCCATCTCTTGTAATTGTTCCACCGCACACCTCCAATATTCCTTATTAAATCCAGTATACCAATCGGTATACAAACTGTCAATAGGGATAATTTGTGTTGACAAATGCTTTTTTATATCTTATAATCGTTATATGAACAGTTATTCATATGTTTACTTAGTCACACATTTTACATATAAGGAGAGATATCTATGATCGATACAAAACACGCTGAAACTTGCTCTTGTGATTGTGTACACGAAGAGCTTTTAACTTCTGTTAAATCTATTATGCCCGACGAGGAAATTTTATACGACCTTGCCGAACTTTTTAAGATTTTTGGTGATACTACACGAATTAAAATCCTATGTGCACTTTTCGAATCCGAAATGTGTGTATGCGATATTGCAGAACTTCTTGGCATGACACAATCTGCAATTTCCCATCAGCTCCGCGTTCTCAAAACAGCTAAGCTTGTTAAGAATCGCAAAGCTGGAAAAACCGTGTTCTACTCTTTAGCCGATGAACACGTAAAACGAATCTTCGATCAAGGTCTTTCACATGTCCTTGAGTGATAAAGATAGTGCGGTGCAAAACTTTGTAGGTTTTCGAGGCTTATTCGCTGGCGTTCTCTAACACAAAACACGCTACACGCCTAAGAACTTCTAAGTGTGTACAGACAGATATTGAAAAGTTACGGAAACGCCCTCGATTCGGCATCCTGCCTCAGCTCAGGCTGGCTCGGCGTCCATGCCTCGCCTTCCTAGGTTATAGATGTACACACTAAGAAGTACTATAGGTGTTTCGCTATCGTTTTTTTATTAGAGAACGCCAGTGAATAAGCAAGGATAGGTATCGAAGTTTTGCACGTCTACTTTACTGGCATACAAATGCGAGTAACTTTGATGATTGAATAAATATTACCCAGTATTTTTGTTGAGGTTATTATTAACCTTTTGCCACCTGAATTTCACTCATTAATTGTAAGACGCTCAATACACTTAATTTTTTTATTAATATACTATAACCCAAATTCAGAAACTATAAATCACATTTTCGCAATTACATACCTATACAAGACAATATAGAAAGGGGCTTACTATTATGAATTCCAAAAAATATACATTCAATGTAGAGAATCTTGGCTGTGCTAATTGTGCGGCTAAGATGGAGAAGAAAATTAATTCTTTAGATATCGTTGAGGATGCTCAGATAAATTTTGTTAATAAGAAATTATTTGTTACATTTAAGGATGATAAGCTTTTAGATGAGATTCTACCTACGCTTCAGACAATCTGTAGTAATATTGAAAGTCAGGTGATTGTATCGCCTATTCAATCTAACATAAGACCTGCCACTCCTCACCGTGAGGAAGAGCATTCTCACGAACATGAGGCTTGTGATTGTGGTGGGGAACATCATCATCATGAACACGAGGCTTGCGGCTGTGGTGGAGAACATCATCATCATGAACATGAGGCTTGTGGCTGTGGTGGAGAGCAGCATCATGAACACGAGGATTGTGGCTGTGGCGAAGAACATCATCATGAAGACGAACATAACCATGAAAAATCTAGCTCGGCTCATTCTCACAGTCATGAGCATGGTGGTGACCACTCGAAAGGGGCTTTAGCGAAAAAGATACTTACTCTACTAATTGGAACAATTATTGGTTTTATTCCGATTGTATTTGATATTCCTAATCCTCTTGGACTCATTATATTGGTTGTTGGATACCTTATTCTATCCTATGAGATTCTTATTACCTCTGTGAAGAATATCTCTCATGGTCAGATATTTGATGAGAATTTCCTAATGTTTGTTGCTACACTTGGTGCTTTCTTTACTAAGCAATACCCAGAAGCACTCGCCGTTATGCTTTTGTTCCAAATTGGTGAACTTCTTCAAGACATTGTCGTTGATAATTCAAGAAAGCAATTAAAGTCTGTTATGAACTTAAAACCTGATTATGCGAATCTACAAACTCCTTCTGGCGTTGTAACTGTTGATCCTGAAGAAGTAGCGATTGGAGATGTTATCATTGTAAAACCAAGCGAGAGAATTCCTCTTGATGGTGAAGTTATTGAAGGTTCTTCGTTTGTTGATACCTCTTCTTTAACTGGGGAATCTGTTCCTCGAAGTGCTTCTGCTGGGGATTCTGTATTAAGTGGAAGTATTAATGGAAGTGGTACTTTGTTTATTAAGGTTAGCAAACTATATTCTGATTCAACAGTTGCAAAAGTATTGGACCTCGTTGAGAATGCTTCTAACCGTAAATCAAGTACAGAAAACTTTATTACTAAATTTGCTGCAATCTACACACCTGTTGTTGTTTTGTTAGCGCTATTGTTGGCTGTACTTCCTCCGATTTTTACTGGCTCGTATGATTTCTCACTATGGATTTATCGTGCTTGTGGTTTCCTAGTTGTGTCTTGTCCTTGTGCCTTAGTAATATCAATTCCTCTTGGATTCTTTGGTGGCATCGGCTGTGCTTCCAAACATGGAATTCTTGTAAAAGGAAGCAATTACCTTGAAGCACTAAACTCTGTGGAAACTGCTGTTTTTGATAAGACAGGAACATTAACACAAGGTGTATTCGAAGTAACTACGATTCATGTTGCTAATGAAACAGCCCTTGCCAATGTACTCTCAGCCGAAGAAAGTAACCAACTGCAATCTGCATCGAATCAATTGCTTTATGTAACTGGTCTTGCGGAAAGCTACTCCAATCATCCGATTGCCAAATCAATTACGGATGCGGCTAATATAAATTCTGCATCGAATCTGATAAGCAATTACGAAGAAATCGCTGGTCATGGAATACGTGCTACTTTCGCAAAACAAACTGTTTTTGCTGGGAGTACAAAACTTATGAAAAAGTTTAACATTGCTTTTGATGAAGCACCTGTTAATACATTAGGAAGTGTTGTATATGTTGCTATTAACGATACATTTGTTGGTTATCTTATTATCTCAGATCAAGTAAAAAAAGATTCCAAACAAGCACTTTCTACCTTACACGAACTTGGAATTCAAACTGTTATGTTAACAGGTGATATTAAGGCTTCTGCTGAAATTGTTGGTAAGGAATTAGGTCTTGATACCATTTACTCTGAGTTATTGCCAGGTGATAAAGTAGACAAAATTGAAGAATTACTTCAGATGAAAGATAAGAAGAAGAATATCATCTTCACTGGCGATGGAATGAACGATGCTCCAGTGCTTGCTAGAGCTGATATCGGTATTGCCATGGGTGGTGTTGGCTCTGATGCAGCCATTGAAGCCGCTGATATCGTAATTATGACAGATGAACCATCAAAAATTGCAGATGCAATTAAAATTGCCAAACGAACTCGTAAAATTGTAACAGAAAACATTATTTTATCACTGGGTATCAAAGCTATTGTTCTTGTTCTACTTGCTATTGGTATGGGTTCTATGTGGTTAGCAATTTTCGCCGATGTTGGTGTTGCATTGATTGCAATATTTAATTCTATCAGAGCTTTAAAATATAATTTGTCATAAAAATCCCGCAGAGAAACTGTCAATAATATACATTTTTACAGCACTATTTTCGGAACAAATTACTAGATTTCCAATTTAAAGAGCGAATTTTCAAAAAATTTTTGAAAATTCGCTCTTTTTTGTCTTCCCTTTTTTCCTTGATTTAATCGAAATCTTTCGATACATTTGTGCATTATTACTATATTTTTACCAAAAACATTGTATTTTTTAGATATTGTAATATGTTCGTTTTTCGATTATCCTAAAGCAAGTCAATGAATTACTAATTTCTACAAATATCCTTTTATGCTTTAACACATTTCTCAAGGTTTTAATATTGTCATCTTAACTTAGCATATGCTATATAAAATGACGTATGTAAAACATATATACTTTACATGGGGAGGAGGTTCTTTTGTACTACAAACTATATATTTAAATTTGGGAGGTTAAAACATTGTTTTCAAAAATTTCAGGGAATCAAAAAAACATTTTTAAAAGGCTGCTAGTACTACTTCTTGTTGCAGCTCTATCCATTTCTTCAGTTAATTATGACACTATTTTCGCAAGCTCAACTGTTAGTACTTCAAACTCAGATACTAGCTCAGTGAGTGTTGCACCTACAGAAAAAATTAGCGATGGTGCTATCTTACATGCATTTTGTTGGAGTTTTAATACGATTAAAGCAAACATGAAAAGCATAGCTGATGCTGGATATTCAAGTATCCAAACTTCACCTATCAACGCTGTAGATGACAGTTATCCTACTATGAAACTTTATGGCGGAAGCGATGATGGAAAAGGTGGCTGCTGGTGGTGGCACTATCAACCAACAGATTGGACAATCGGAAATTACCAATTAGGCTCACGTGAAGAATTCAAAGCAATGTGTGCGGAAGCAGACAAATACGGTATTAAAATTGTCGTTGACGTTGTTCCAAACCACACAGCAAACAACACGAACAAAGTATCTTCTAATTTAAAAAATTCAGCGGGCGGAAATCTATATCATAGCACTGGATTTACTAAATGTAATTCATACTCTAACCGCCTTCAATGTACACGTTACTCTATGGACGGTGGACTTCCAGATGTAGATACGGAAAATTGGGGATTCCAAAACTACTTTATCAACTTCTTAAATGATTGTATCGCATGTGGTGCTGATGGATTCCGTTATGACACTGCAAAACACATCGGATTATCTGATGATGACAGACCAAGTGGCGTTACAAATAATTTCTGGTCAAGAGTAACAAAAGAAATTACAAATGCAAGCAACATCTTTAATTATGGAGAAGTACTTCAAGGAGACAATGAACGTCTTGATGCTTATGTAAGGGAAATTGGTTCTACCACTACTAGCTCTTACGGTTCAAAAATTCGTAGTTCCATTACAAGTAACAACTTAAACAAAGGTTCAATCCAATCTTATGATGTTCCAAGCGGAGTAAATACTTCTGATTTAGTAACTTGGGTAGAATCCCATGACAACTACATCAACGATGGTACTTGGTCACAACTTAACGATGAACAAGTAAAATTAGCTTGGGCAGTAATCTCTGCTAGAAAAGATGGCGCACCTTTATTCTTTAGTAGACCTAATGGTGGAGGCCCATCAAACAAATGGGGAACAAACCAAATCGGTATTGCCGGAAGTGATTTATACAAAGATGATGAGGTTGCTGCTGTTAACAAATTCAGAAACGCAATGGTTGGACAATCTGAGAACTTAGAAAATCCTAATGGAGATTCCAATGTTCTTATGATTCAACGCGGAACAATTGGTAACGTTATCGTTAATGCAAAATATAACAGTTACTACATCAATTGCCAAACGCAATTACAAGATGGTACATATTACAGTATTACTGATGACCACAGCCGATTCGAAGTAAAGAATCATATTATTACTGGTACTATTCCAGCACGTAGCTCTGTTGTATTAATGAACTACACTGACAATACACCAAGTGTATCTCTTGATAACTTCAAAGCAACATTTACTTCTGATTCGGTTACATTTACACTAAAAGCACAAAATACAGCATCTGCATACTATAAAGTAAATGCAAACAATGTTGTTTACTATACAAATGGAGAACCATTAACAATTGGTGCTGGTGACCCAGTTAATACTGAGTACAAGATTACACTTACAGGTGTTGGTTCTGACGGAACTACTGTTACACAAACTTACAATACGAAAAAAGTAGAACAAGGTGCAGGTACAACAATTTATTTTGAAAAACCATCTTCTTGGTCTGATTCCATCTATGCATATGTATACGATGAAAGTGGAACGACTGTACAATTATTGAATGCATGGCCAGGTACTGCAATGCAAAAAGAAAGTACTGGTCTATACAGTCTTACATTTACAGAAGATTTCAGTCAACCATTAGTTATCTTTAATGATAAAGTAAACCAAGTTCCTGCCGCCAAATTACAGGGATTTGCAGTTGAAGATAACGCTACATATAATAGCAATGGAAAGAAACAAGCTGTTGTAGACAATAGTGTTACTATATTCTACAAAACAACTTGGAGCAACGCTAACATTCACTATCAAGTTGGTACTGGTGCATGGACTACTTCTCCAGGAGTAGCAATGTCAACTTCAAATGTAGCTGGTTACAAAACAATTACAATTGATTTAGGTACAAGCACTGCTTTAACTGCTTGCTTTAACAACGGAAGTGGAACTTGGGATAACAATAATAAGTTAAACTATACGTTCACTACTCCTGGAACTTATACTATCAATGATGGTAACGTTACCAGCGGTGAGCCAAGCGGTAGCAGCTCAAATACCATTACAGTATATTACTATACTACTTGGAGTTCTCCAAACATTCATTATCAAGTAGGTAATGATTCTTGGACAAGTGCACCTGGCGTTCGTATGTCTTCTTCTGTTAATGGATATAAAGTAATTACAATTGATTTAGGTACTAACACTACTCTAAAATGTTGTTTCAACGATGGAAATAATAACTGGGACAACAATGGTGGTAATAACTACGCCTTAAATTCAACAGGTACTTATTCTATTAAGAATGGTACAATAACAAACGGCACTCCTCAATAATACAAATACTAGAGTCCCAAAGTCATGCTTGCATAAAAAAGCATGACTTTGGGACTCACAAAACATAAGAAAGTTGCTCGAATAGAGCGAATTTCGAATGTTTTAGGATTGCGAGAGCATGAAATGTGTAGCAATCCGTAGTATCAGTTGAGGCAACCTCTTTTTAGCTTTTATCGAATTACTCTAATTACAAACGCTATCGTTTGCGGAGGAATACTCGCCGTCATAAATGTTGCATGTTCTACTCTTACTCTTAAACCTGGGAACAATTCTCCTAGACGAATCCTTCGTCCAAGCAAATCCAATATCACCGTTTCAGGACCAACATTAAAACGAATTATATTAAAGTTGTGATCCGAAGTCGCCACAATAATAAAATTATTCCTTGTATCTACCTGAACAATTCTTCCAACTGACTCTTGTATCGTCGCTCTTCTTCCTACTACAATGATTTCAAAAGCTTCTGCCTGTGGTGGTATGCTCCTAGTCATTGCCGTTGAGATAAATGCATCAATCACCATACCTACTTCTAAATCACTTGGTCTTAACCTTCTTCCATTCATATCCGTAATTTTTGTTTGTCTCGATACAACTAAACGAACCGTCTGTTCTCTACTCCTTGGATTCTCTCTATAAACAACCGTTGCCAAAATGGTGTCTCTTTCATTTGAAATCCTCTCAATAAATGCATTAGAAATCCACATTCCTCTTGGTGGTGCTGGATGTGGCGGTCTTGGCGGTCTCGGTGGTTGCGGTGGCCTTGGTGGTTGCGGTCTTGGTGGTTGCGGTGGCCTCGGCGGTTGTGGTGGCCTCGGTGGTTGCGGTGGCCTCGGTGGTTGTGGTGGCCTTGGTGGTTGCGGTGGCCTCGGTGGGTGTGGTGGCCTCGGTGGTTGTGGTGGCCTCGGTGGCCTTCTACGATATATCTCTACATCGCCTTGATCTACATTCTCGTCTACATCTTCGATTATGATCTCTACTATATCTTCTGTTACATCTTTGTCTGTACCGTCTTCTATATAATCATCTTTATTATAGCTCATAACTTATCTCCAATTTTTAGGCTTCTATATAGTATATGCCTCTGCGAAACAATTGGATAATTAAATATAATAATACAAGAGTCAAAAGATCATGCTTGCATGAAATGCGTAGCAATCCGTGTATCCGTTGGGGGCAAAATACCTTTTGACCGCTTCTTAATTAGCATACGATAACTAATTTATAACGCTGCCTCAATGTGCAACAATGCTTGTACAATAAATCTAGGGTGATCAAATGCAATCTGATTTGATGAAATCACCTGATATTCTCGCTCTTTGATAATGCCTATTTTATTATAAGAAACTTCTACCTCTGCTGTTAATTCTACTTCTTTCTCTTCATTCACAAGTTTTAATTCATATATGGTCTTAATTCTTGACTTTCCTTGTCCATTAACCTCTTCTTTTACTTCCTTCTTACATAACACAATGTCAAACCAAGCAGCATCTGCTGCATCATCACCAGCTTTTACTTCTTTGCTCTCATCAATAAGAGCAAGGTATGCAACCGTAACAATTCTTGATCTTGGATCTCTCCATGCCTCTCCCCATGCATATAACTGCTCAATTGCTACATCTTCTACTCCCGTCTCTTCAAGAAGTTCTCTCTTTGCCGCTAAATCAATATCTTCGCGAATGTTAACAAATCCACCTGGCAACGCCCAGAAACCAATACTTGGGTGATTTCTTCTCTTTACCATAAGTACTTTTAATCCTTGTTCCACAGTATCAAACTCTTTTGAATGCTGTATCACAATCATATCCGCAGTTACACTGGGATTCTCATATTTATTTGCATCATATTTCTCTAAAAAGCTTTCAAGACTCTCTCCTTGCTCATTCTTCTCTCCAGTTCCCCTAAATGCTTCAATCTCTTTCAAAAATGCTGGCATAATTTTCCTTCTTTCTTATCATTAAAATGTTAATTTATTATAGCATATTTATACAACAAAAAATTAGTTTTGGAATATTTTATACAAAAGTATTTACACAAATTCCCCTTGTAAATTTATACCTATAACAAAACGCTTTACTAACGCTATGAAAACGTAAAAATTGATACGTTTTTCTCATTATTAAGTTGTTTCCATTTTACTAATTTGCTATAATTAATATATATAGAAAAAACTGAATAAGACTGCAAATGTGGTTGCTCAGTAGGGGAGTGATACTATGTTAGATTTTAAATTCGATTGGTGTAATGATATGGAAATCGGAGTTCCTATTATGGATACGCAACATAAGGAACTTTTCCGTATCGGACGTGATGTGGAACAGCTTATAATTTGCCATTGCATTGGTGTCACAAACAAACAACTCCTTGATATTGTTTTAGAGTTAAGAGAATTTGTTGCATACCATTTCTATCACGAAGAAGAACTTATGAAAAAAAATAATTATTCTGATTTTGAACATCAAAAAAAGGCACATGATAAAATTGTACAATATACATTGGGCATTGACTTAAAAAAACTTAGTCAAACACCATATGAAATTCTGTGCAATATAAAAGAATTCCTACAAGATTGGATTTTTGGTCATATTTTAATTGATGATGCTGCCTTTGGAAGATATATGAAGGAGAATGATTTGCTTTAGTAAACAGAGTAAAATAAATTAGATGAGGTGACATAATGAATCAGCAAGAAAACGAAGATGTAGAAGTAAAAACCGAACAAGAAGTAACACTTTCTATGGAGGATTTTAAAGATGAGATAAACCAATCGTTCAAGAAGATACGAGAAGGCGACATTCTCACTGGAACAGTAATTGGTGTTTCTGATACAGAAGTTACTGTTGACCTTAATTACTATACCGAGGGAATCATACCTATAGAAGAGTTAAGTAATGACCCACGGTTTTCAATTAAAGCAGATGTACAGATTGGTGAATCTATTACTGCTACTGTTTTACGAGAAGATTTAAGAACAGGTAATCTTGTTCTATCTAAAAAAAGTGCTACTGACATTCTTGCATGGGATGCACTAAAAGAAGCAATGGAATCCCAAAAACGTTATGAAGTAAAAATAGCGTCTTCTGTTAATAGCGGTGTTGTAACTTATGTCGAGGGCATTCGTGCATTCATTCCTGCTTCTCAATTAGCAACTCATTATGTTGAGGATGTAGAAGCTTATGTTGGACAAACGTTAACAGCTGTTATTATTACTGTTGATGAAGAGAAACAAAAACTTGTATTATCTGCAAGAGAAGTATTGCGAGAAGAAGAATCCTTAGCAAAGACAAATAAAATCTCTCACTTACAGATTGGTCTAGTAACTACCGGTGTAATTGAGAAAATCACACCATACGGTGCTTTTGTTAATATCGGCGATGGTCTATCTGGACTTGTTCATATCTCTCAAATCTGCGGAAAACGTATCAAATCTCCAAACGAAGTTGTTAAAGAAGGAGAAGAAGTTACGGTTAAGATTATTGATGTAAAAGAAGGTAAAGTAAGCCTTAGTATGAAAGCGGTTCAAGAGGATTCAGAAATCGTTGAAGATGTTGAAGAAGCTTCTGTTGAATACACTTCTGGCGAGGAAGCTGGTACTGGACTTGCAGGTTTATTAGCTGGTCTAAAATTATAGAATTAACAAAAATTAAATGGCTGTTACAAAATGTGTTCTTCCTACGATACATATAGGAAAATTTCATTTTGCAACAGCCTTCTTTTTCATTTCAAATTATATTTATAACGCAATCAATTTAAGCCCTTCAAATTACGATTCTTCACCTGCAATAGAGAAACCATCTGCTTTCGCTTTCTCTATATCAAAATCGGAATCAAGATGCATTAATGTAATCTTCTTTTTCTGATCTGCTGGCATATCTTTTGTTAATGCAAGCAATTCATTATATTGAAAATGTACCGTTGCACCTTCTGTTGATGTCACTTCATGATAGATATAGTCAAATGCATACGTATTCATTAACTTCTGATTGAATTCACAAGTATCCCCACTATAGAAAAAGCCAAAATCTGATTTTAATGAGAACTCTATACCATAGCAATTTGTTTCGTTATTACGATTCAGCTCATCGGTATGGCGGGTTGGCTCAAATACATACTCAGGTTGCTTCTCATAGCCATCAACATATAATTCATCCCAACGATTAATAAAGAATGTATACATATCTTGTTTAATTCCTTGCAAAGCCAAAAACTCTGTAATTGCTTCTGATGGAAAATATACACACACCTTGCTACGGTCAAGATTAAACACCTTAATGAATAAATATGCTATTAATGTTCCTAGACTTCCTGCATGATCACTGTGAAGATGTGTTACGAATATATTTACTCTTGTTTTTCCTTGAAACAAGTTTTTCTTCACTAGCTTAGCAAATACATCTTCACCTGCATCTATAATAAAAAGTTCTGTACCTAATTCAAAATAAGCACTTGTGTTTCCTCTTTCCGTATTAAACGCTCCACCTGTACCTAAAAATGTAAGCATACTCTGTCTGCTACTCAAAATATGGACAAATCTACCCATATCGAGATTTTTGTTGTTTCATCCTATATGCTTTTGATTTGTATTTCTACAAAATCTACTCACAAGTTCTTGTATAGTCCACAACCGTAAATTCCGACCTAGCCAGCCGTACATACTTACAAATGCTTGATTATGCTATTTTGTAAGTCATTGCATCTCTTAAATTAAGACTCGCATTCAAATCTCTATCACAGTGATATCCACATTCGCATACGTATTCTCTGTCTGAAAGTTTTAAATCTTTTTTAATACTTCCACATTCATGACAAAGTCTACTCGATGGATACCACCTGTCTACAATTCTTAATTCAATCCCATATTCCTTGCATTTTGCTTCTAATTTTATTCGAAACTCATAAAATTTTTGGGAAGCAACTGCTTTGGATAGATGCCGATTCTTCATCATTCCCGATACATTCAAATCCTCAATTGTTATGTAAGATGGCTTGGTTTTTACCAACTCACTAATACAATCATTGATATGATTTGTACGAATCTGTTCTATTCTATGATGAAGTCTCTGTACTTTTAGCTGCTGTTTTTGGATATTTTGCCTAGTAGCTTCTCCTTTCTTTCTACGCTTTTTGTAGTCCTCGTATTTTTTCGATAGACAGCGTTGTTCTCTTTTTAATTGCTTTTCTAATTTCTTAACTTTACTAATTTTATTGATATTCCTATAGGTCATGCCATTGCTCACAATAGCAAACACTTTTACACCCAAGTCAATTCCTATTCCCACATCACTTAATAAAGGTTTTTCCGATTCTTGTTCCTCTACAAGTACAGATACATAATATCTTCCTGCTTTACAAGAAACTGTTCCACTTTTAATGATATGAGTAGTAGCATTTGTTGGTATATAATTCTTTTCTTTCAATCTCACCCAGCCAAGAGTAGGAATTTTAATTCGATGTCTCTCGCATGGAATAATCACTTTTGCATCTGTTTTTACAAAATACATTTTTACATCTGATTTTCCCTTCTTTTTGAACTTAGGAAATCGGGATTGTCCTTTGAAAAAACTTTTAAATGCTTTCTCTGCGTTCATAATACTTTGCTTTACGGATTTGCTACTTACCTTTTTCATCCAGAAAAACTCTGGATTTTCTTTGATATAACTATTGTTTAGCCATTTTGAAAAATCCATACCAGACACAAATTGATTCTCTTTCTCATATACTTCTTTATTATGAGCAAGATAGAAATTATATACAAATCTACAAACTCCAAAGGTTCTATTAATTTTTTGTATCTGTTCCTCTGTTGGTTTTATTTCTGTCTTGTAACTCCTCAGCAATTTCATCATCATCCTTTATCTGATTTTTGTATTTGCTTAGACCTCTTACTCTATTACTAAATACATACAAAATTGATACAATGTTTTTAATAATACACCTACTAGTTCCGTAAAATCCTTTGGTTTGTAATTGGTGATATTTGATGTGTTCATAATATTTTTCACATATATATGATAAACACATTATAGGGTACTGGAGCACATATATCTATATTTTTGATTACTTAACATTCCTCCTTTACCATTCTGTCTATTATGAATTGCTTATAACCTTTGTTAAGAATGAACCTAATCCCTTCTTTTCTTTTTTCTCACCTTTTATAGTTTCTTTCGCATTCGCACTCATAATATTGTTCGTAGCTAAGTCCTCCATAATCTGTTCAACTTGCTCACTATCAATATCTTCTTCTGAGAAAACCTCTGAATTCGAGATATCAACCTCGTCTTCCTCCTCATCATCGTCTATTACACTACCATAGGAATCTTTCATCATCTTTCTATAGTTTCCCGACATAATCTCTTTATATTCTGCTGCCTCATCATGACTATAGATATGTATCTCTTCGTTTAGAGATAGCATCTTTTGATCTAGATAAGTAACGATGTCTGCACACTCTTTCAATTCACTTCGAATTCTTTCAGGTGCATTTCCTTCAAATTTGTAATAAATCTTATGCTCCAAACTAGCCCAGAAATCCATTGCGATTGTACGAATCTGTATCTCCACTTTTGTATCAATAACTGCATCTGATAGGAATATTGGAACAGATACTATCATATGATAGCTGGCATAGCCATTTTTTTTCGGCTGCATAATATAATCCTTTACTTTTAATACTTTAATATCGCTTTGCTTTGTAATTAAATCTGCAATTCGATAAATGTCAGATGTAAACGAACATATAATTCGTATTCCAGCAATATCATTTATGTACTTTACAATGTTCTCCACTGTTAACTCCTTCTCCTTATGGCGAATCTTCTTCGCTATACTTTGTGGAGATTTCACTCTTGAAGTAATATGTTCAATCGGATTATATTGATGAGCTAATTTAAACTCATTATTTAGTATTTCAAGTTTTGTATTAATTTCTTTCAATGCAGAATTATATAGTAACAGCGCATTACTCCATTCTTCTGCTTCATCATAAAAAATCGGTAGCTCCATGCTAAAACCCCCATCTGCACCAAGTAAACCTTGTGCGTGTTGCAATTAATGTGTAAACTCTAACGTTTTTTCTACTCAAACCGTAAAGCAATTTTATCACTTTCCATTATTTACAGTATACCATATATTTGTGAACAATTTTTGAATATTCAGAATATTAACCAAAAGTTAATAATTGTTTAATTTTTTTTAGTAAAATATATTGACATTTACCAGATAAATGCTATAATGGCAAAAGAATATGAAAGAAAGTGAGGTAAAAGCTATGTTTAGATTTAAATTAATTAATGTTAATGCAACAACTGAAAACTTAATACAGCAATCTATACGTGAGATTACCTCCTCTGTCGTTTTTGTACGATTATAAAAGTACGGAAGAATTATTTTTGTCTTTTTATATTGACTTTTAAGGCCGTGGTGAACTTGCCACGGTCTCTTTTTGTGCTTTTTGAGGAGATTTATTCATGGAGAGTTGTATTAAAACCAATGGAAACTCGCAAACTATGACTTAATGATTTTAACAAAAGAAGGGAGAATTTCATGAAGAAGATATCAAGATATGTTACAAGATACTGGTACGTCTATATATTTGCCATCGCATGTATGGTAGTTAGCGTATCCCTTGATATGCTTACACCCAAAATTACAGGAAGCTTTATTGACGATGTTATTATTGGTGGTAAGATGGAATTGTTTAACAAGCTAATTATTATTACAATATGTATTGGTGTTGGAAGGTGCATCTTTCAATATCTTAAAGAATACACATTTGATAGTGTTAGTTCAAAGATTGGAATGAATATTCGTCGTGACCTATTCACACATATTCAAAGCCTATCTATTAGTTTTTTTGACAAAACTAACACAGGTGAATTAATGGCACGTGTAAAAGACGATGTAGACCGTATCTGGGATGGTCTTGGTTTTGTTGGAATGCTTATTATTGAAGTTGTTATTCATACTTCAATCGTTTTATATTGCATGTTTAACATAAGTAAAAAATTATTTATCATTCCATGTCTTGCAATGCCACTGGTTGCGCTTTTTGCAATTATAATGGAACGAAAATTAGATTCTATCTATGAAGAAATTAGTGAAGAAAACGCTGCTTTAAACACGATTGCCCAAGAAAATTTAGCGGGTGTACGTACCGTTAAAGCATTTGCTCGTGAGAAATTCGAAATCAAAAAGTTCTTATCTCATAATAACCGTTATTATGAGCTTAATATGAAACAATCTAAGGCTTTGGTTCGTTATCAACCATTATTCCAATTCATTACAAAGCTACTTCCTATCGTGGTTATTATATATGGTGGTATTCTAACAATTAATGGCGAGATTACTGTAGGTGAGCTAAGTGCATTCTCAATCTACTCAACAAATATTGTTTGGCCTATGGAGATGCTTGGCTGGTTAACAAACAGCTTCTCATCTGCAGTAGCCTCTACTAAGAAAATTCGGAAACTATACGAAAATGTACCTGAAATTACAGATCCAGAAAATCCAGTTCAACTTGATACTGTAAATGGTGTAATTGATTTTGAACATGTTTCATTCGAACAAAACGGCAAGCAGATTCTTACGGACATCTCTTTCCATGTAGATGCTGGTAAAACAATTGGTATCATGGGGGCGACTGGTACAGGTAAATCCTCTATTATTAATATCTTACAACGTTTCTACGAAACAAGTGATGGTTCTATTAAGGTAGATGGCGTTAACATTAAGGACCTTACTTTGAAAAACTTGAGAAGTAACATATCCTTAGTTATGCAAGATGTATTCCTATTCTCTGATACAATCAAAGAGAATATTAAAATGGGTGACAAATATAAAGTAAACAAAGAACTTATGATTGAGTCTGCTGCTTATGCCCAAGCAGATGCATTCATTGAAAAACTAGACAATAAGTACAATACCGTTATTGGCGAACGTGGTGTTGGTCTATCTGGTGGACAAAAGCAACGAATTAGTATTGCTAGAGCCTTAGCTAAGAGAGCACCAATCTTAGTATTAGACGACTCAACTTCCGCACTTGATATGGAAACAGAACATGCAATTCAAGAAGCCCTTACGCAACTTGGTAATACAACTAAGGTTATTATTGCACACCGTATCTCCGCAGTACGCCATGCTGATGAAATTATTATTCTTGAAGATGGTGGAAGTATTGCAGAACGAGGCACACACGAAGAACTTCTTGCTAAACATGGTCTTTACTATCAAACATATATGAGCCAATATGGTGACTACTTAGAAAGCACACAGGAGGTGACTGTATAATGGCTGTTGATTCATATAAAAGCGACGAAAAATCGACGGATACTGGGAAAATTGCTACTTTACTCCGTCTCTATCGTTATATGTTAAAATACCGTTTCCAAATTATCTTTGTATTATTTATTATGGCAATCTGTGTTGTAATTGCACTACTTAATCCATTGATAATAGAAGAAGCAATCGATAATTATATTCAAAACAACGATACAGATGGTTTAATACGTCTTGGTATCTTTGCTGCAATCATTAATATTATTATGGTCTTTTTAATCAAAGTCCGTATGTATATTATGTCCAAGATTTCTAATGAGATTTTATTAGAGATTCGACAAGAATTATATACACATATTCAAAAACTAAGCTTTAGTTTCTTTGATAGCCGCCCTACGGGTAAGGTATTATCTCGAATTATTGGTGATGTTAATTCACTCAAAGATGTATTAACAAACAGTGTTACTACTTTAATTCCTGATTTTATTACGGTATGTGCCGTAGTTGTTATTATGTTAATTAAGAACTACAAACTCGCTCTAGCTGCCTTAATCAGCTTACCACTCATGGCAATTGGTATCTACTGCGTACAACGATTCTCACATTTACGTTGGAGAATATTCCGCAAAAAGAGTGCCAATGTAAATGCATTTATACATGAAGATTTATCTGGTATTCGTATTATTCAAAGTCTTACTGCAGAAGACGAAACTACGGAAACCTTTGATCATTTACTTCAAGAACACCGTAGCAGCTTTATCCATGCTGTCACATTAAACGATTCGATTGGACCTATTATTGACCTATGTTGGGGTATCGGTTCTGCCTCACTTTACTTTGTTGGTATTAAAATTCTAGGTATTGGGCCTGGTTCTGTTGGTCTATTAGTTGCATTTGGAACATATATTTCTATGTTCTGGAGTCCACTCTTAAACCTAAGTAACTTCTACAATCAATTAATCACTAATATTGCCGGTGCTGAACGTATCTTTGAAATCCTTGATACCGCACCTGATATCGTAGATGATAGCAATGTAACCGAATTACCTGATATTAAAGGTGATATCCATTTTGACCACGTAAGCTTCTCTTATGACGAGGATACATTAGTTCTTGATGATGTTAACTTCTCTGTAAAAGCTGGTGAAACAATTGCCCTTGTTGGTCCAACAGGTGCGGGAAAAACTACAATCGTAAATCTTATTAGCCGTTTTTATGATATTCAAAAGGGTAAGATTTTGGTAGATAACTATGATCTAAAAGAAGTATCCATCGAAAGTCTACGACAACAAATGGGTGTCATGACACAAGATAACTTCTTATTCTCTGGTACTATTAAGGAAAATATCCGCTACGGACGACTTGATGCTACTGATGAAGAGATTATGGAAGCTGCAAAATCAGTTAATGCACATGATTTCATTATGAAATTAGAAAAAGGATATGATACAGAATTAAAAGAACGTGGTAGTGGCTTGTCAATTGGTCAACGACAATTGCTTGCATTCGCTAGAACAATGGTTTCCAAACCTAAGATTCTTATCTTAGACGAAGCCACTTCTAGTATCGATACACAAACAGAGCTACTCGTACAAGAAGGTATTGAAACACTTTTAAAGGGTCGTACTTCTTTCGTTATTGCTCACCGTCTCTCTACGATTCAAAAAGCTGACCGAATCTTCGTTATCGATAAAGGTAACATTCAAGAACAAGGTAGTGCAAAAGAGTTAATTGAGAAGAAGGGCATCTACTATAATCTGTATATGGCACAGTTTAAGAATCTATAAAAAATAATTGCGAAACTCTATTTATAGGTGTCTAAGTTTCTTGGTTCGCATACGCTAACACAAAACACGCTACACATCTAAGTACTTCTAGGTGTATGCAGATAAATTTTCAAAAGGTACGGAACCGCCTTCGATTCGGCATCCTGCCTCAGCTCAGGCTGGCTCGGCATCCTTGCCTCGCCTTCCTTGCTATACAGCATACACCAAGAAGTACTATAGATGTTTCGCTATCGTTTCTTAGTTAACGTATGTGACCCAAGAAACAGGCAAGTTTATTGAGAGTTTCGCAATTATCTAAGAATATACATATAATAAAATAGAAGAGAAATAACAGAAAGAGGAAGGCATACACCTTCCTTTTTCTGTTATTCCTCTATTCTTTTCATTTTACTTTCGATTTATTTATGTCTTTTCGCTTTCACATAAACAATAATCGCACTAATAACATCGATACAGAATACAAATTGTAAGAGTCCATGGATTACAGCACTTCTTCTTGTAAGTTTACCTTCCTCACATGCTCTTATTATAGCTGCTACTCCAACTAAGCCTGTTAAAAAGATAGTAAAGCAGTCTAAAAACAATAGAAAAAATGATAATGCAAACGTAAATATCGTTGACAGACATATTAAGGCGCAGATAAATATAAGTATGTATGATGGAATCTGTACTACCTTCATTATCATATTCATACGTAACAGCTCTTGCTCGTCTCGTTTATTTACAATGGCTGTATAAAGTGTGCCTATTGAGCAAATCAGTACTACAAAATATAACACAACTAACACAGGAAAAATAAACGAAACAGACTTTTCAAAAAGCCCTAGAAATGAAAGTATAATTAGGTATGGATACAGCGTCACTAGTATCAATGGTAATCGTTTTTTCAATATACTCCCTCCTCTCGCAGTAATACTATGAGTAACATTATACCATATATCCTTTTGCTATAATATCCCTAATAATTGCTCCAATTACTCTAACACCTTCAAAGAGCACTATGTTGCTTGATTTTCTATAGACATTCTTTCCTCCACTTCCAAAAAAGACACTTCAAACATAGAGCAAAATCTCTACATCATGAAGTGTCCTAATCATTACTATCACTCTACTCTTACTTGTGTATCAACAAAGTAGCCATGCAAAACTTCACTACCTTCCCTAGCTTCTTCATTGCCGTTCTATAATAAAGAGTAAAGAACACTCTTAAGAAACGATAGCGAAACACCTATAGTACTTCTTAGTGTGTAACTCACCACCTAGGAAGGCTCGGCATGGACGCCGAGGCAGGATGCCGAATCGAAGGCGTTTCCGTACCCTTTTCAGTAACCTCCCCTTACACACTTAGAAGTCCTTAGGTGTGTAGCGTGTTTCGTATTATAGAACGACAACGAAGAAGCTTCGAAAACCTCCCAAGTTTTGCATCAAACTGCATCCACTACCTACACATCATCATAAGTACGTTTCTTCGTTGCAAAGAATACAACTGCTCCTGCACCTACTGCTACAACTACAACTAGGACAGCCATAACAGGCAATACAGAAGTTCTTTCATATTCAACAGAATTAATATCGAATATATCTACTTGCACCTCTTCAATTGCGATATCAGAAGTTCCAGATGTTTCATCAACAGCTCCAACGCTACCACCAAGAGATTCCACTAATCCTTTGTCAACTTTTAATTGGTCGAATACTACCGTACCTGATTGCAAACGGAAACTTACTTCTGAAAGATTAATGTTTGCTTCGTTCGAACCAACTGCGTTCCACCATGAACCTGCACCGAAGTTAAGTACATCTGCGCCTGCAATCCATGTTAAAACACTTGAGAAATCTGAAGTCGGAGTGAAATCACCTGCACCTGCGTTTGGATCACTCAAAATCGATTGATCATAGCAAAGTTCATCGTTTGCATATAATGCGAATCCAGTAGGTAAGATTTCAATACGCATCTTAGCGCCGTCTTTAATATAATCTTTAACAAGCGTATAGTTAAACAAGTTTGCATCAAAGAAACCACCAAAAGGAGCACTATTAAATCCTAAGTAAGAACCTGGTGAAAAGTACAGTCTACCATCATAATCACCGCTTCCGTTGAAAGAGAAGATAGCACCAAGTTCATGCACTTCCCATGTAGGTTTTGCGTAGAATTCTAAGATAATACCTTGCGAAGTATCTTTCCCTTTGAATGGGTTACTATATGTATAAATCGATGTAAATTCTCCACTTGTTTCTGTATGCAAGGATAGATCGATTACATCTACATCTACAAGTTCACCCGAACTAACCGGTTCTCCTTTATCTTCTGGTACTGGTTCTTCTGGAAGTTGTTCATCTACAACTGGTTCTTCTGACGATGCTACATCTTCTGTACCAACTTCAGTTGCTAGAACAGGAACTGCATGCATCACTACAAGCATTCCAGCAAGAACGATTGTCAATATCTTTTTTCTCATTGCTCTCTCTCCCTTCCCTGCCTATAAATTCGTAAAAGCATCTGATTGCTGTTTCAAATTCTGTACTACATGTACACTTGACTCTACGTTCTCATATACATGATTAATTTCTCCTACTAATTTTGTAGTACTTTCGGCAGACATCGTAATACCTTGACTACTCTCTTCAACAGCTACCGCAATTTGACTGATTTGTCTTGCAACTGTATTAATATGATTTGTCAAATCATCCATCTTGTTCAAGCAAGTATCCATTGCTGCACTAACTTCTTCTGCATCTTCACGATATTGTTTTCCAGATACAGCATAGTTATCGTAGTCTGGTAATATTGTTGTCGAGATATATTTCATAATTTCATTTGCATTAGAGCTTAATTCATTAACAGCACTAACTACAACACCATTAATGTTTTGAATCTTATTCGCTGTCTCTCTACTGTTTTCTGCAAGTTGTCTAATTTCATCTGCTACAACTGCAAACCCTCTTCCTGCTTCTCCAGCACGAGCAGCCTCAATTGATGCATTTAACGCAAGTAAATTTGTTTGTGTTGAGATACTAAGTATTTCATTTGTTAACTCATCTACTCTTGCTACGCTTCTACTGTTTTCAATTGCTTGGTCTAATTTCTCAAGGACATTTTCCAAAATCTCGTTTGTTCCATTTTTATTTGTAACAGCTGTTCTTTCTAATTCTTCTGCACGTTTTCTCATTTCCATTGTATGTTCATGAATGTCGCGTGTTATTTCCATTACATTATCTACATCTTTTCCAACAGACTCTGTACTCTTATTAACGCCATTAATTGTTGAAGATACGGTATCCATTGTAGCTGCAACTTCTTCCATTGTAGCTGAGATATCTTCTGAATCTCCATTTGCCTTTGAAATACTGTCGTTTACTGTTTGGAATGTAGAATCTAAATCTACTGAAGAAGATACGATTTCGCTCATAATTCGTTGTAATGTTATGATAAACATATTAACACCTTTTACAAGCTTACCAACCTCATCATCCGTACACACTGGAATACGTTGTGTTAAGTCACCATTCTTTTGATTAATCTTATTCGTAATCTCTTTTAACTGCTTCTCATATGCAACCGTTGGCATAATAATCGTTTTTGCTGTAACAAAAACACTAGCAATAAAGATAATTACCATAATAATTAACATAGCGCATACAATAATTACAGCATTATCATATATATTATCTTGTTCTCCTTTTGCAAGACCGATATTAATCTGTTCTTGCTTAACTAAAGACTGCACTTTCTCATTTAATCTTCCGAAGATATCTGCAAGTACACCATTTACTTTAACAGATACTTCTCTTGTGTTGTTTGTCGCACTTAGACTCATTGTTTCTTCATAATTCTTCATATACTCATCATAAGCGCTAATTAATTCATTATAAGTAGTTGCATCCTCCGTAAGCTCCTTATACTTCTCAAGGTAAGCTTTTATCGTAGCTACCGATGTAGCAATACTCTTCTCTACAACTTGCTTGTCCTCCTTTGTGTTCATTACACTATGAGTTAAAAGTAGTTGCTGTAGCTGTTCTACATTAGCAGAAATAGCATCCAATGTAATAATTACAGGAACTTTTTCTGCCGCAATTTCGTTGCCTGCTGATCCAAGTTGCTTTAAAGAAATAAGGCCCATAAGTGACGAACCAATTCCAACTAACGCAATTAACAATAACGGAATAATAACTTTCATTCTTAAACTTTTCATCTCGCATAACTCCTCTCTTTTTCATCTTGTCCTATCGTTCTATATACCTCCCATACATAGAACATACAAAGTGTAACTACAACTATACAGGACCGTATTTTATCTTGTACAAATTATACTATTGTACAAAAAGTGCCCGCTCAATCATTATGTAAATTATATATTGAACGAACACTTTATGTTATTATTTTACCTCAATATGTACAACACTACAAGCTGGAATTTCTATTTTCACTCCATTGTTTGTGATTTCCATACCAGTAAATTCTTCCACATGAACTGCATTTGGATTTTCAAAAGTGTTTAATGCTTTCATATCATTTGTAAGAATTTCACCTTTAAGCGATGTTATTTTTTTATCAAGAATCGTTGTATCAATTGTGTAACTTTCTTCTATTGATAAGTTAGAAAGTGTAATATGAATTGTACCTTCTTCATCCATTGATACCGATTCGTTTAAGTTTGGAACCATAAACTCATCTTCTAAACCGATTTGTTTTGTTTCGATGAAACTGTCTAATAAAGTAGCATTTTGATGATGTTTGTACATATCAAATACATGGTATGTAGGAGTAAGAACCATCTTTTCGCCCTCTGTTAAGATAACAGCTTGTAATACATTTACCATCTGTGCAATATTTGCCATTCTAACACGGTCAGAGTGCTTATTGAAGATATTTAAGTTAATACCAGCAACTAGGGCATCTCTCATTGTGTTTTGTTGATATAAGAATCCTGGATTTGTTCCTGGTTCACAAGTAAACCAAGTTCCCCATTCATCGATAATCATTGCAATATGTTTCTCTGGATCATATTTATCCATGATTGCACCATGACGATTAATCAATGTTTCCATGTATAGAGTCTTGCTCATTGTCTTGTACCATACTTTTTCATCAAAGTCAGTTGCACTTCCTTTGATTTCCCATCCTTCTGGATGTGTATAGTAGTGAAGAGATAGTCCATCCATAAATCCATGTTGGAATGGTAATGAATGTCTGAAACAAGTCTTTAATACGCCTTCTGTCCATTCATAATCATCTACGTTTGCACCACATGCGATTTTCTTAATTCTCTTACCTGGTTTGTAATCTCTAACATATGTTTGGAAATTACGATATTGATCACCATAGTATTCTGGTGTCATATTACCGCCGCAACCCCAGCTTTCATTACCAACACCAAAGTATTCAACATCCCATGATTCTTCGCTTCCGTTTTCTTTTCTAAGCTCAGCCATTGGAGAAACGCCTTCAAATGTTAAATATTCAACCCATTCTGACATCTCACGAACTGTACCACTACCAACATTACCATTGATATAAGCATCACACTCTAATTGACGACATAATTCCATAAATTCATGTGTACCGAAGCTATTATCTTCTACTACACCGCCCCAGTGTGTATTAATCATTCTTTTTCTGTTTTCTTTTGGTCCAATTCCGTCCATCCAGTGATATTCATCTGCGAAACATCCACCTGGCCATCTTAATACTGGAATTTTAATTTCTTTCAACGCTGCTACAACGTCATTTCTCATTCCGTTTGTGTTTGGAATGTCAGAGTTTTCTCCAACGTAAAGACCTTCATAGATACATCTTCCTAGATGTTCTGAGAAATGTCCATAGATATCTTTATGAATCTTACTTTTTTTTGCTGTTGCATTAATTACATACTTAACCATAGTAAGTCATCCTTTCCATTCTAAAATTTAGTGTTTTATCTCATTTGAATCTGAGATAAAGTGCATTTTACAGAAATGAGGTAACACACTACTCCTTAGAAAAGTGTTCTCATACTTAAAATACTCCATACCATTCACACACATAAGTGCATAGCATCTTATATCGCTATGTGAAGGTATGGAGCAATTATTACTTAATTAAATTGAAAATCCCAATTTAATTATTGTCCAAAACATTCAGATAAAGCTGCTTTGTTGTATTCGTTTGCTTTTTGCTCTAATTCGCTTACATAGTCAGCTGCGTTCTTTCCATCGATACGAACAGAATCTTCGATTCCAGCGTATGCTTCAGCAATGAAAGTAACGAATCCTGGGATTTGAGTATCACCAAAAGGAATTACGTTAATACATTTTTCAAAGAATGCATCAAAATATGGACCATATTTTAAGTCTGCTTCTGTAGGATTTGCTTTTGTTGCTGATGGATAGAATTCTTTGATTCCAGCCCATACAGTTTCATCTAATGTAATTGGAAGTGGCATAGATTGTTTGTAAATTGGAGTACCATCTGCTGCTGTTAAAGTTTTGTAACCTTCAACTTTGTAAGTCCAACCTTCTGCTCCCCAGCCCATCCATTTTAATAATTCGTAAGCTTCTCTTGGGTTTTCTGTTCCTGATGAAATACCACCAAAGTCAAGTACACCAAATACGTTCTTAGATCCAGAACCTTCCACTACAGGAGTTGTGTAAGGAACGAATTCAATACCTTTTTCTTTCCATTCATCTGTATCAAATAAGTTAAGGTAAGTCCACCAAGCATCTAATTGGAAACCAATTTTTCCTGTTGAACCAGCCCAAGCTGTTCTATCGCCTGTCCAAGCTTCATTTTCATCTGTATCCCAGAATGGTGCATGATATTTACCGTTTACAAGTTCTGCCCATTGGTTAACACCTTTTGCCCAGTTTTCCATGTTGAATGAAGTTCCATCCCAACCGAATTCACCGATACAGTTTGGATCTGCTGCTACTGGATAGTAAGTTACAAGTGAATGATATTGATTGAATCCGTAGATTCCATCACTTGGAGAAGTAACTGCTTTGATTGAGTTGATCATTTCATCCCAAGTCCAGCTTGTTGAAGGCATATCTACGTTCATTTTTTCGAATACTGCCATATCTGCATAAATTGCATCTGGGAAGAATTTCATTGGAGTTCCGTATTTTACGTCTGTTCCGTAGTATCCCATTTTTGCTTCGTTAATTGTAGGAAGAATGTTGTTGTTTTCAGCATCTGCTTCCCAGTATGCTGTCATATCACCAAGTAATTGATTTGATAATGCGAAATCACAGTTACCAAGAATCATCATACAGTCTGGAGTTTCACCATTGTTAACCATGTTAAGTAATGTATTGTTATATTCTCCGTCTGCTGGATAGTATTGTGTTTCAACTTTGATGTTTGGATATTTTTCCATGAACTTTTCAGCAAGAAATTGAACAAGTGGATCGTTATCAAAGTGAACATAAGTTAATGTAATGTTCTCTGTTGTCATTTCTGGTAATGTACTTGCTACTGGATCTGTTGCTGCATCATCACCTGTTGTATCTGGTGTTGTTGCATCATCTGTTGCTGTGTTGTTTGTAGTATCTGTTTGTTCTTGTGTGTTTGCTTTTGTGTTGTTGTCTTTGTTGCCAGATGATCCTGCACATCCACTAAGCATTCCAACACACATTGCTGTTGCTACTAAAAGACTCATGAATTTTTTCATTTTTCTCATAATAAAAAACCCTCCTTTTTTTAAATACACCATGTTTGAGCAATTGCTCTATATTTCTAATGAATGATGAATTATCTTTCGCCCCTTTTCCTTAGCCCAATACGTAAAAGGGGCATCAGATAATTATTCACCAGTAATACCAGTTCTATCAAGACTTTCAACGAATTGACGTTGAAGTACGAAGTACATAATGAGTAGTGGTAATATACTAAGCATTGTTCCTGACATCTTAATGGATTCGTTCAAACTTACCATACCGTTGCCCGAGACGCTCGCCTGACTCGTGTAGGAGTCCGCAAAGTTCTTCAAGGATACAACAAGTGTACTCCAATCACTCTTTGATACAGCACCACATACATATAATTGTGTTAGATATGATTCATTCCAATACCAAACAATTGAGAATAGGAATACAACCAATATCGCTGGTGCTGCTGATGGTAATGCAATCTTCATAAATGATTTAAAATGTCCTGCACCATCTATTTTTGCTGCTTCTATCAGTGCCTGTGGAACTTGACTAAAGAAGTTAAAGAATATCAGTATAAATATCTGGCTCTTTAATCCCTGTCCCAGTGCTGCTGGGAATATAAACGCTTTCAAAGAATTTAAAATCTTTAAATCAGAATACCATACATAGTTTGGCATCATTGTTACCTGTGATGGTAAGATAAAAGAGAAGATTAATATTCCTAACATTAATTTTTTCCCTTTAAAATTATATCTTGCAAAACCATATCCTATAATGGCACACATTACAACGTTTAATAATGTAGGTAATCCAGCTATAATGACAGATTGACCAAATGTTTTCCAGAAGTTCATTGATTTCGCTGCATCGATATAGTTCTTTACATATAAGGTACTTGGTATCCAGTCTACGGAAGTATCAAGCAAATCATCAATTGGCATAAAGCTTCTACTAATCATGTAAAGTAGTGGGTACAGGTAAACAAATCCAATGCAGATTAATAATGCATATACAACTGTCATTTTCCCAAAACCTTGCTTGTCTTTCGTACCAAAGATAAATTTCTTTGCTTTGTCTCGGTTAATTGTTAGTTTTCTGCCTTTTATGTTCATACCTTGCCCCCTTTCTTTGAACTCTTGCTAATGTTCTATTTTGCTTTCTTACTTCTTTTTTGTATGCTTTTTCTTTCTTAGCATAAACGTCTTTCTTTGTAATTAATAAGACTGCTACAAATGCTACAATTGCTGTTACGATAATCGCATACATCCAAGCCATCGCTGATGCGTAACCATATCCTCTACTAACATCAAACATTGCACTTTGAATTAATACAATTAAGCTGTTCTGTTCATTGTTTGATAAGAAGATAACGGTATATACTGCTGCTAATAATATCATTGATTTAATTGTTGGAAGTGTAATTTTCCAAAACTCTTCCCAAGTTGAACTACCATCAATTCTAGCTGCTTCATATAATGATTTATCAATCTTTTGTATTGCTGCTAAGAATAACAGAATCTGTACTCCCGAATACCACAAGATCATAATCATGTTTGAAAACAGGTTTGCAATTGCATCTGCAATCATTCCTGGTAGAAAACCATTTAAGAACTGCTCAATCATTACTGAGTTCATTGATGGAATTGTTGCTGCTCCTTGGTCTGCTAACTGTGCCATAACAGGACCACTGGCAATAATAACTGGTAAGAAGAATATTAATCGGAAGAACCCTTTAAAACGAATCTTACTATTTAAAAGTAATGCAATAATTAATGCGAATACTACGATTACTGGTACAGCTAAAAGTGTATTCATTGCATAACCTGCTAACTCCGTAGGAAACGTTACATCCTTTTGCCAGATATCACGGTAGTTCTGCATACCTACCCAGTTCAGTATTCTTCCTTTTGGTGTCATTTTAATCTTATAGAATGCATACTGAAATGATTGTATCAATGGATATATTACAAACAGTAACATACCGATAATCCATGGGAACACGAATAAGTAACCAACGCGTTCCTCTCTCTTTTTCAGCTGTCCAGGTTTTCTTTTTACTGTCTTTTCTCTACTCATTTCATTCACCTACCCTATAAGACATGCCATCAACTGTAACTCCATCAAGCGAAACAGCATAACTATTGTAGTTTACATAAATCTTTACGCCGTTATCGTAAGTAACAACTGCTACATTTTCTTGTGGTTTTTCATGGTTCTCAATGCAAGCACCCTGTACTGCATTGTTTACTTCTTTTAACTTTGTATAATACTCAACTACATCTTTCTTATAAACACTATACTTTGCAGAATAGAGATCACAAGAATTTGTATATATTAATTTTGATGTATCCTCATATGTTAAGTAGAAGGAAGGACTGATACCAGTTTCTACAAGTTTAAGGAAGTTCTCTTGTTTATCAGCTTCAAAATTAACATAATCACTATATAGAGGCATAATACCTTTTAATACAATTGATAAAAATGGAACGTCTTCGTCAACAAAGATATAATCAGAAGAACCAACTGGAATGTTATACAATGCACTTGCATACTTCCATAAGTAAGCAAATGGCTCATCTAAAATTAAATCTGTGCTCTCGCTCATTGTATTCAAAAGATCATTATATACATTAGCGGTATCTACTCTACCATATGTACTTCCACTATATGTGTAAGAGAACAATTCATTTGTGATACCTGCAAGAGCGATGTTATCAACACCTTTTTTCGTATACGTCTTTAACAAGTTTTTAATATTAGAAGCACTCTTTGTTGGAGTAAGATAAACCATTTTTTCGAATACATCTTTGTATGTGTCTTCTTCAAATAGACGTTTATCAATTCTCTTTACAACATTGAATGTAGTATTACTTGTATCTGGATTAGCTCGAAGGCCATCTTGGTATAGATAAAGTTTAATTCCCATCTCTTCTAAATCTTTAACGAGATTCGTAAGCTTTCTTGTACCACCAAGTTTTGAATCTGCTTTATACTTCGTAATCGGAACAGAGTTAATTCCACCTTTTTGCCAACCTTTATAGATGGCAAGAATGTCTGTTACATTTTCTTGTTGTAAATCTTCGATAATTTCTTTTAATTGCTTTGTTGTAGTCATTGGAACAGATACATTGAAGATAAACCATTTCTTAATATCACTTCCAAGAAAATCAAGGCGAATCTTAAAAGCATCATCTTGCTTTACAATTTCTTGTTTTTCTAATAAATAGTTACGGTAAACTTTTGCTAAACCTGTATAGTCTGCTTCTTCGCCTCTTGTGAATGCATATCTAACTTTAATGTTACTATGTGTACGATCTGCTTCAACTTTATCTGTAGAACCACCTGATTTACTAGTTGGTTGTACATATACTTGACGTAAACGGAACTTTGAAGTAATCCAGTTGTAATTTGTATAAGCACCATTTGGATACGCTTCAATGGTTGCATCGTATTCGCCTTCTTCAATGATTCCTAGATAAGCCATTTGAGAATCTGAATGAACCATTCCAAATACAGGTGCCATAATCATCTCTGCATCATTTACTGTTTGGAATTGTCCCCAGAATAATGACAATACATAAGATTCATTGAAACCAATGTTATCGCCATATACTTTTTGTGAAAAGCCTGAAGCATATTTTCCATCATTATTTTCCAGATTAATAATTGCACCATTTCCATCTGGAATTAACATATAACCACTTCTGTCACCTAGGTATGTATTTCCCATGAAAGGATATACATAGATATTACCAATCTTATATTGTGCATTCTCTTCCATAATGGAGTCATCAGGAATCTCTACTGAAAATCCATCATCTGTTAATGCTACATTTACTTTATAAGAAAAGCCATATTTTTCATAAGTAACATCTGCTGCGAATCCATTCCCTGTTGTCTGTACACTTACTTTTGCACCTTCAAGTAGGCTTGCTCTTGTAAGCTGTGTAGACACGTTATCAATTACTTCTAATACAATTCCTGATTGCATGAAGTTCTTCCAAGATGCATTACTCTTTCCATCGTCTTCTGTCACTGTGGATTCCATAATTGTACCAGTTTTTTTATCTCGAATAATAATTGAAAGTGTGTCTTCATATAGATAAAGCTGATAATTATCGTTTTCAGCAATTAATTTGTGATCCTTAATTGTCTGTGCATTATTTTCACTAACGATATACTCTTCCGCCTTAACAACTGTTGAATTGCCAAGTCCAGGAAGTAACGCTAACAATAGCAACATAGTTACTGCTAATATACAATTTTTTATTTTATTCAAATCGATACGCCACCTCTCCGACTATTTTAACTACGAATTCAACAACTTGTGAGAACAAGATGTATAGGATAAATGCTACTAATGCTACGATTAATACGGTAAATGCTGTAAGCAAGATATTCTTAATACTTTCTTTAAACGAGTAATTGTTTATCTCTTTTAATGCAATAAACAATAGAATCAAAATCCAAGCATACATAAAGTAGTATGTAAATTCTACAAGGAATACTTCACTGAATGTTACTACATTACTAAGTATAATTCCTACTGGTTTAAAGAATAGATAAGGAGTTAATGCATATGCATATCCACAATATAATTGGCGGAATTTACTTTCACCATCATTGATTGTACACATTAAGTAGTTACAAACAATAAGTACAAGGAATATGATTACTACTTTACCGATATCTCCAACTAAATCGTAATATCCATCTCTAACGTTCTTTAATAAGAAACCACAACCATATTTACCAATAATGCTTAGTACGATTACACCTGCCAAGATAATGTTAGCGCAAAGATAAGAATCTTTTCCTTCTCTCTTTACTGCGTAGCATCCATCAAATGGGTGTTTCATAAATTGTGGTGCATATCGTAATTGACTAATCAATCTTCTTTCTTTAAAGCCTGCTGTCTTATTACGTATTGCTACAAGGAAGCCAATGGAGTCTTTCTTTCTCTTTAGGAATGTAATGATTCCAAGAAGAACTACAATGATTACGATACTTATAATTAGGTTTTCTCTAATCCAATCATTTCTGATTTCCCAGAATGCATTAGAATATCCAGTCCAATCTTTTGCAAGTCTTGCATAGCGTAATGCTTCTGAATAATTTTCTTCTTGGTAGTAAGCTCTTCCCATTGCCTTATTGGCATAGTCAAACAAACTATTCATTTCAAGTACTTTTGTTAATGGTTCTTTACTTTCTGTATATCTACCTTTTCCGTATAGATATAATGCTTCATGAAGTAAGTTTGTAAACTCGGTTGGTTTGAAGATATGAATCTGTTGTTTCTCACCATCTAATACGTAGATTCTGTTGTTTGGATCAATTCCCATTGCAACTACTCTACCACATAGACCGATTCTTCCTCTACCATCATCACGACCACCAAATACAAAAAGCATTTCACCATCATCACTGTATTCATAGATGTAACCATCTTGAGAAGCTACGAATATATTCTCAAAGTTTCCTGTTGTAACCGCTGCTGGCAACTCATCATAAGCATCTGGCTCAATTAAGTTATTACCTGCGATATTCAACTTTTTAAGTGTTGCTATATTCTCACCTTGCGTAACTGTGTAGATTAGCCCTTGTTCATCAACCGACAAGTTTGTAGGTGTTGAAGGAAGGTTACTTAACATCTTCGCCTTTTGTTCATCTGTAAAAATCATTCTTTGGAACATTTGTAACAATGTTACTGATGTATAGTTCGTACCAAAGTATCCAATGAATGTTCCTCCATCTGTTGGTGAAATCTGAACGATACCGTTTGTATTTCCTTCACAGATGATATACATATTTCCACTTCTGTTAACAACGATTTTCTGTGGCTTAAAATCTACTTTTCCACCATACAATGGGTGATCAGGTTTTCCATACTCGTTAATCTTAACGCCTGCACTATTATAAACAACTACCTTTTTCCCATCTTTATCCGCAACATATAATGTCTTATCTTCTGTTACATAGATACCTGTAGGAGCAACTAGCTCTCCTTCTCCTACTGTATTTACATAATTTCCTTCCAAATCCGAAATCAAAATTCTTTTGTTTCCAGTATCAGCTACATACACAAATCCATCATCCGTTACGACCATATCAGAAGGTGAAGAAAATGAGTAATCTCCGATTTTAGTGATTGAAGAATCTGGAGAATAAGCACTTTGTGTCTCTGACACATATCCATATCCGTCCATTGTATAAGTTTTATATGGAGTAGACGCTTCGGATAATACAGGTGTTAGTAATGCAATTGCTGCTGTTAACAAAACCAGCGCGCTTCTTAATCTTTTCTTACTCACTTGCTTTCCCCCCTCTACTTCATACCCGAATGAGCCATTGTGTTCATGATACTATTTTGTAGTATAATAAATAGTACTAAGTTTGGCACAAACATGATTAACGCTGCCGCTGCTGCAACACCTTGACCTGCAACAGTATTATTTGCTGCTATTAATGTATTCATATAGAATGCTAATGTTTTAACACCTTCATTACTAACATATAAGTTCGAACTTTCTACGTTAACCCATACTTGTTGGAATGCAAGTATCGCAGAAGTTGCAATTGCAGGTTTAATCATTGGTAATATGATCTTAAAGTAAACTCTTAAATCTGTCGCTCCATCTATATAAGCCGCTTCAATTAGTGCATCTGGTACTTGGTCAATAAACTGTTTTACCAAGAACAAACTAACTGGCATTGCAAGGAGTGGCAAGATATGTGCAAGATATGTATCTGTAAGTCCTAGAACATTAATTGTTAAGTATCTAGGAATCATAACTGCAACGGGAACAAACATTAACGCCATATTATTAACTTCTAATATTGTATTCTTTAATTTGAATTTAAGTTTTGATAACGCAAATCCAGAAGCTGTTGATAAAAAGATAGAACCAAGTACAACAACGACTGTTACGATCAAACTGTTAAATACATATCTACTCATTGGAATACCAGACATTGCTGATGCTTTAAACAACTTCGTAAAGTTATCAAGTGTCGGTCTTGTTACAAGGAACTTTGGCGGGAAGGCGAAAAGTTCATCCATTGGTTTAAACGCATGGCAGAATATGAATATAATCGGAAGAAGCATAAACAGCGCTAAAGGTAATACTGCAAGAATAATTTTAATCTGTCTCTTCTCAAACTTCTTAGGATTAATATTACTTCCTTTATAACCAGCCATTTTGAATCCTCCTCTCTAGTCTTTCTCTTGGAATAATTTCTTGGATATCGTAGAGAAGGTCCAAACAATTCCAAGTAACACTACTGAAACTGCTGCTGCATATCCCATCTCGTAACGGATAAATCCATAATCTTCAATATGGTTAACAATTAACTGTGCTGCATAGTTTGGTGTCGGATTCGCACCTGCTAACTGAACACCGATTAAACCATTTTGGAATGTTGCTACGATTGCCATAACCGCACCAAATAACATCTGTGGTTTCATTGTTGGTATTGTAATATACCACATCTCTTGAAAGCGATTCTTAACACCATCAAGTGCAGCCGCCTCGTATAGAGACTCATCTGCATTCAAGATACCTGCTAACATGGCCAAGAACCCTACACCCATACTACTCCATAATGCAACAATAATAACGATTGGAAGTAAAAATCTAGCGTCGATAAGCCAAATAATCGGCTCATTAATAATTCCAAGACGCATTAACCAACTGTTTAAGTAACCAGTTTGGTCACCACTGAATATAATCTTCCATAATACTGTCATTGCAACACCAGAAGTCATACTTGGTGAATAGAAAATCAATGCCAAGATTGTTCTTGGAACTTTTGACATCTGTGCTAACGCCCATGCTAGGATAAAGGATAATATGTATCCACCTGGCCCAACAATTAATGCATATAACACGGTTTTTGGTAATACATATTGCATAAATATCTCATCTCGTGTAAGAAGATTAACATAATTCAGAAATCCTACAAAACTAGGGAATTGAATCGTATTAAAGTTCGTAAAAGATAATGCCATAGCAATTACCATTGGAACAATAATGAATGTTGCAAATAAAATCAAGTATGGAGCAAGAAAAGCGTATGCCGATTTGTTTGCATTTTCGCGATTTCCAATTTTCGTTCTCTTATGAGTTGTGCCTGCTCTCACCTTTACTACCTCCCATCTTATTTCGTCTTGTTCAGGATTTCTCTAACAGTCTCAATTGTTGGTACTGTATAATTCTTAATTACTTTTCCATCCTTCATATATCCAAACTCTTCTAACTTTCTCTCTGTCTCACGGTCAATACGTTTTACTGCATTGTCTAAGGTAGTTCTTAAGTTCTTACCATTTACTACAATGTAGTTGTAAGCATTACTCATTTCACGCTCTAACATATATGTACCAAGAATTCTAGGTGCTTCCACAATCCATTTATCTTGTTCAACAATTACTTTCTTGTCTTCTGAACGGATTGCTAACTCTGAAAATGCTTCTGTGTTTGCTGTACTCCAGATATACTCATCACCATATGTGATTTGTAATGTCTGACCAAACTCTGCTTGCACTTCTGCTGATGACCACCATTTCATGAATTCCCAAGCTTGCGCTTCTTTTTCATCGTTAGAAGTAAACATTACTGTACTTTCTGCACCACCAGAAGAATAATGAACAACTTCACCATTTTCCTGCTCAACTCCAGGTACTAAAGCGATTCCCCATGAGTTTGCAATTTCAGGTGCTGCATTAATTAACAAGTTATATACGGAATAATCGGCAATACCGATTGGTAAATCACCATTTCTAAAGTGTTGATAGAAACTTGGAACATCTTTAGGAAGGTTATAGATCGTGAATAATTCTGTTAACTCTGTAAAACCTTTTACAGCAGCTTCACTATTAATTGTAGTATCTCCTGCATATTCACCATATAATGTTGCTCCGTTTTGGAATAATAATGGTGTTGTTCCATGGAATGTCTTCATTGCGAGCATACCAGCTGTAGGATAGTAGAAGTTCAAACCTCTCATCTGTAATTCTGGTAACATATCTCTTACATCATCCATTGTTTCTGGTACTTCAAGTCCTAATTTTTCAAGAACGTCGGTACGATAATACATAACCCAGAAGTTTCTTGTCTCAGGAAGAGCATAAATTCCATCTTCAATTGTTGCTGGTACTAACAAACCTTCTGTATATCTTGATGCGATTTCAGCAAAATCATCAAATTCTGTTAAATCTTTAATTGCTCCTCTTATACCAAGTTCAAATGGGATTGCATAGTTGATACCAGTTGCAATATCTGGTGCATCTCCTGATGCATTCGCAAGAACAAGTTTGTTTTGATCTGGCATAAGGGATAAATCAACTTGAATGCCTGTTTCTTTTGTAAAGCTTTCATCAATCATCTTCTGCATAATCTCAAGATATTGTCTTGAACGGTTAACCCATACTTGAAGATGTGTATCATCTGTACTGCTTACTGAATACGCTTGTTCTGAGAATGAATTAAAGAATCGACTTACATTCATTCCGATTGATTTAAAAAATCCTGTACCCTTAGGTAATTTTGCACTCGCTTGATATAGATAAAGACGATCAATGTATAAATTGTTTTTATTCAAATCATCTAATAGATTTGCTAAAAACCTTGTTACTGAACTTACGCTTGTTGATAACTCAGCGATACGATAAGGTAATTTGTTTGGCTCTTTTGCTAAACTTCTTAACTGATTTGACGCAACAGATACGGATGAAAACACACCAATTTGTTTTACTTTTGTGTTATAACATCTTACGCTGTCAACTAATGCTTCTAATTCGTCTGCATAATCAATTAATTTTTGTCCTACACCTGGAATGTATGATTCCATATCTAAATCTCTGTACTTATCTTTGTTTGTTCCTGCTACTTTTGTAATCTCTAATGATAAGTTATTAATTTCTGACATAATTGCTTCAACTGATTCCATAACGTGACAGACTGGATCCATACTTATTGTAAACGAAATGGTATGTACACCTTCTTCTAAGTACACACTAAGGTAGTTCTTATCATCATCTTGTAATGTTGTTGTTTTGTATCCTTTACCATAAGGAAATGGATAATCTTTGAATTCTGTGTTGCAGATTACTCCATCAACCTTAACGTCAACGAATACAGGGAAATCACTCTTATCACTTTGTTTGTAGTTAAGTGCGATATAATAATAGCCTGCCTTTTCAACATTCTGTTCATAGGTAACTGTTTGACCAGCATCTTTGAACGATGTACCATCTAACGTGTTTAACTCTCTGCTCTTAACATTGTAAGGAGTAACATCTACATCATACTCACATAACGCTCTGATAGAAGAGTCATTTCTTGAAGCTGGAGACTCACCTTGAAGTGTATAAATTGCATCTCCTTCTGCTTTTTCAGAACTTGTATATGTTTCAACTTTCGTTTCCTTATTCAAGTACACATTACCGATTAACACATTGCCTTCTGATACACCAAGCTCAATTGTATTCTTACCAGCCTGCAATTCAATTCCTAATGCATCTGAATGACGGTAACTGGCATCCATAACATACTTATTATTCCACGCCATAACCTTGTTCGGTATTGCTACGATTTGGTTACCATAACGGTCATAATCCATCTCTTCTTGGTTCTTCCATTCACTTTCGAATAGCAATCTTCTTGCCTCATAGAATGGAAATTCCCCATTTACTTTCATTGTCATCTCAACTGGTAAAATCGAGCTGTCAAATGATAAGTAATCAAAACTAATGTAATAAATTCCTGTCTCTTTTACGTCAAATGCTACTGTACCAGTTTGTTCAATTTCCATCTTTAACACTGGATTTTTATATTCATATGACGCTTCCATATCAGTCGCATTAATCAGAGTAGCTGTTCCATCTTGAAACGCTTGGTCAATCGGAATCTCTATCTGCTCTCCCTCATATGGTTTGGCAGTATATTCCGCGCTTACATGAGTGTATTTCTCAGCCAACAGTTCACTTGTATATACTGTACTTGTACCAGCTTCTGCGCTTGTACTTGTACTTGTTGTACTATCTGCTTTTACTGTTAGCGCAAACCCAAATACACTATTAATTAGGACAGAACCACTTAATAATATTGCAGTTAGCCTTGTAATGCTCTTGCGCATAATACCTTCCTCCGTTCTTCTAATCATTCCCATAACACATATTATTTAGCTTTTTCTAAAGTAATTTAATTTTACCATACAATGTATAGTTTCGTCAATGCTTTATCGTCACTTTTTATGCATTTTAACTACTTTCTTTAGATAAATGTGAAATAGTTGTGGTAATAACATACTTTCAAGCCAAATAATTCAATTAAATATATAGCAATTTAAAATTCTTTAAACGTTTTCACTAGTTCTCATCAGGAAGAGCGTAAATACCACTTCCCAATACAGAAACTCCTTGTTCAGATAACACAGAAAATATCATTACATTTTTCTTACCAAACTCATCCCATTGCTTTGTTATGATACCTTTATAGACTTCATCTTTAATCGTAAGTTCAATTTGGTTTTCATTTTTGAATGTCCATGTTCCTGTAACTTGACCAGTTATCGTGTGATCTGCATTAAGCGTGATTTCTGTTGATTTCTTCATTAGAGATGAGATGTCCTGCATTTGATTAATATACTTGTACGGACCAACAACATCTTCCTCTGTGTAGCTACCAAGTGTTTCTCCTACATAGCGATAAGGAGAAACAACAAACCAGCCGTCTTCATTGAGATAGAGCTGATGCACTCTCACTTCGTGGTTTTCTCCTCTGTTCTCAAATCTTGTATGGAAAATCATATAGTAGCTGTTTGTTTCTTTATTATAAGTAACGGAGTTATGTCCTGGTGATACATATCCGTTTCTTAACTTCCCTGTTTCTCCATCAATATAATTGAATTTTATATTTCCTAAAATCTTTGTTCCGTATTTTGCAGCCGTAGTATCATCAAAGAATGTACCTGCTGCACCTTTACAGTCAATCATATCGTTTCCAGCCGCATCATAATATGGGCCATCTGGAGTTTTTGAACGGCATACTCGAACATTATAACCGCCTGTTGAATCTAAACCACCGAAAGAAAGGAACATGTAGTAGTAATCGGTTTCTTCACTATAGATAACATAAGGAGCTTCAATTCGAAGATGATTTGCACCAAGTAGTTTCTTTCCATATCCTTTTTCTAATGGGAAACCAGTTTGTGCATCAAGCTCTAATATATAGATACCACCAGAGTAGGAACCATACATCATCCATAAACGTCCTTCTTTGTCAAAAAAGACACTTGGATCTACTACATTCGGATGAACCGTTGCATTATATGTGTTTCCATCTTCACTAGGTGTATTCGCATCCATTCCCGACTTCAAGATAATTCCCAAGTTTTTATATGGACCCTCTACTTGATCAGACACAGCAATTCCAAGTGCAGATACTGGTGAATCTCCTTTACATGCGCAGTAGTACATATAGAACTTTCCGTCTGCTAACTGAATAACATCAGGTGCCCATAACGTATCCGATTGTGCCCATGTTAGTGCTTCTTCTAATTCTTCCGGGGCATTTGGTATGATTGGATTTGTTTTATTTACACCAGATCCAATCAATTCCCAGTTCATTAAATCATCTGATTTTGCTCCTGCAAGATGAGAACCAAATATATAGTAAGTACCATCAACTTCTATAACAGATGGATCATGAACACCGACATTACTAAAACTGTAATTTACTTCTGTCTGTGCATTCAATTTACTTTCTATATAGCCTTCTTCCTCGTCTGGTGTTTCCTCTACTTGCTTTGTATCATCAGACGTTGTGTCTTCTGGCTCATCTTGCTTTACTTCGCTTTGCTCAGTAGTCTCTTTTACTTGCTCTTGATTCTTTGTATCATTGTTTTTCTTACATCCCGTTAATGCAATCACCAAAGACAAACACAATGCTATCTTTCGGATATTTTTTTTCATATCTTGCACCTTACCCTTCTATTTCGAATATTGGGAATCCCGTTTCACTCCATTTTACTTCAAGAATCATTGCATGACGATTTGGATCTTGTAATGGATCACCTACAATCTTTTCATAGGTTCTTGCATGATAAATCATTAAATCCTTTGTACCATCTTCTGATTTTGTAAAACTGTTGTGTCCTGGTCCATAGATTCCTTTTTCCTCATCTGTTGCAAGAACGGGATTTCTTAATTTCGTCCAAGACAATGGATCTAACATATCAGATTCTTCGTCTGCATAAAGTAAACCTACGCAGTAACATGCTCCTGTTCCACTTGCAGAAAATGTTACGAATATCTTTCCATCTTTCTTTAACACTCCAGGTCCTTCATTTACCCAGAAATCAACTCTTTCCCAATCATAATCAGGAGTTGTTAATAACACTTGAACTGTACTTAATTTTGTTCCTGATTCCATCTTCGCAATATAAAGATTTGATATTTGTTTTCCAACACTAACTTTTTCTGCCCAAATATAGAAGTACTCACCCTTGTTTTCAAATACCGTTGCATCTAACGAAAATGCTTGGAACGAAAATTCATCATCATCTGCACATTGCATCTTGCCTTTTTCTTCCCATGCATCGTTCATTGGGTCTTGTCCTTGACATTCTAACACGAATGGTCGAATCTTCCAGATGTCATCTCTTTCACCTGCCGCAAAATATATGTACCATTTACCAAAGATGTAGTGAATCTCTGGTGCCCAGATATGCTTACTCATCTCGCCAGACTCATGCTTATTCCAAATTGTAATTTCTTCTGCATCTGCAAGCCCTGCAATCGTAGTCGCGCGTCTAAGAATAATCTTATCATACGCTGGTACGGATGCAGTAAAGTAATAATTTCCGTCTGTATGTTTGTATACATAAGGATCTGCTCTTTGTTCAATTAAAGGTACGTTATATTTTGTGTATGTTGCGTTTGTATTGTTTTCCATTTGAAAGCCCTCTCTTTCTTCTTATATGTTAGTGCTTGTCACTAACATTGTTGGTGACTTTTACTAACATTGTTTCCCACCGTAGTATAGTTATAATTTTATTTATTTGTTTTTAATCTGAATATCGATACTGAATTTGCTGGTGCAATATATTCATACTCTTGTGTTACTTTAATCTCTGTTGTTACAGGCACGATGTTTTCAGGATTCTTAATGCTATTCTCAGCTTTCGTATCCTCACCTGAAAGAACTTCCACTGTTCCTTCTCCTGTAATATCACAGTTTTCTAATTTCATATCTACTTTATGTTCTTCTGCTTTTGTGTTAACCAATTTTACAATAATATCTCCTGTTGCTTCATCTTTACTAACAGTTTGATATACTGGGAACACTTCTGGAACTTCAATTACATGCATTTCTTTTTCGTCTAAGTAACATGTGATTGTATCTTTCGTCACTACTACTTTAATCTCATACCAACGATTTGCTTGAATATTAACATTGCGAATATCAGAAACTGTGTTTTTTGTTCCTCCAAGAGCTTCTTCAACTACACTTCTTGTATTGTTCCAACCACCGATATTCCAGTGATAGAAGTTCTTTTGGTCTTTTACTGCAAAAGGAATTAGGAATCCTTCATCTCCAGATAGTTTCTTAGCTCTAACTGTGTATGTATAATTTGTCCAACTTGTATCTCCTATATAGGAAGCACTTCCCATAATGGCATCATTTGTTGGATAGGAAGCATTGGTTTGTGCAAAAACTTTATTGCCGTCTTCCTCTTCAATAATCTCATAGATACCTTGGCTGCTTCCTTCAAAGTTTGGATCTTTTTCAGAGAAATCATTTTCATATAATACTTCGTTTGTCTCATTATCAACTACTTTAATATCATCAAACACGGCTGCTGTTTTCCAAGTTCCTACTCCAACCTTACCAGTTGCGCCTTCTCCTTCTACACCTTCTAATGCACTTTCAAGGATATAGTCTCCTGTGTTGTTTGCGAACATCTTTTGTACATAGTAATTTACAGAACCAAATACATTACTGTTGTTAAACCAAATCATGTCTGGTCTCCACTGTGAAGAAAGGGTGTTACCAAACAATGGAGCATATGCTGCCATCTTAACAATATCACTGTTTCTTTCAAGTGCTGTCATATAGGCCGCTTCTGCTACTGCTGCTCCTAATGTATTAGATTTCGCTGCATATTCTCCTAGGAAAACACCTGCGCCTTCTCTATCATAACTATCATATCTGCTCGTATTCTTTAAGAACCATTCTGGTTCATTGTAGTAATGTTCATCTACTAAGTCTGCATAAGAAACTGCATCATCATTATGACTGTTTATCTCTTTCCATGCATTATCAAACAAATCTCCACTTGATAATGGTCCAGAAGAAGAAATCAATTCAATATCAGGATATTTCTCTCTGAATACTTGGACAAACTTTTCATATCTCTTAAAGTATTCATCACCCCATTGCTCATTTCCAATTCCTATGCATGTAATTTCAAATGGTTCTGTATGTCCCATACCGATACGAACGCTTCCCCATGTTGTTGATGCATCTCCTCTGCAAAACTCAACTAAATCTAAAGCATCTTGAATATATTCATCTAACTCGTTCAAAGCCGCTAATGTGTTTGTTTGACCCGCTGCTCTTGCTTGACAAGACATTCCGCAGTTTACAATCGGAACTGCTTGTGCTCCTAAATCTTCACATAGTAAGAAATATTCATAAAATCCAATTCCGTATGTTTGGTAATAAGGGTATTTTGTTGTTCCAATCCATAAGTTTTCATTTTGCTTTCTTTGTGCAACATCTCCAACAGTGTCTTTCCAGTTGTATGCATTCTCAAGTGGATTTCCTTCTACGATACAACCTCCTGGGAAACGAATAAATGTTGGATTTAACTCTTCAAGCATCTTAACCATATCTGCTCTAAGTCCGTTTTCACGGTTCTTATATGTATTAACAGGGAACAAAGAGACCATATCCATGTACACACTACCCTTTTCTTCAAGTAGCAATGATAAACTTCCCTTCTCTACGGTTTCTTCTGCTTTGATTATAATTTCTTTTTTCTCCCATGAAGAATCTACGTCTTCTATGTAGGCACTGCCGATGCTATTGCCATCGCGATTTTCTAAAGCAACTTTGACTTTTCCTTTATAAGAATCGCTCTTTATATATACTGTAAAACGATATTCCTCATCTTTTTCAAAAGACATACCTTCAAGAAAACCTTTATTGCGCATTCCACTATCTTCTGACTCTGCTGTTAACTCTACATAGCTTGGATTGTTTTTATTTAATGCATCTTCTGTACATATTGTTAATTTTGCATTATTAACTACTTCATAACCATGAAGTTGACCATTCTCTGCAAGCGATGCATCGAATTCAAACGAACGGTTGATTACTTTTTCAGCATATAGACCTCCATCTGCAGCAAAGTTTATATCCTCGAAAAATAGTCCGTACAAGTTGTCACTAATATCAATTCCTTGCTTCTCACCATTAATCTGTAAGCAATAATTCGTATCTTTCATTTCTTCCTCCTCCAATTCATTAGTTTGGTCATTCGTTTGATCATTTACTTGTTCGTTTACTTGTTCATTTCCTTGATCATTTGTATGATCCTTCTTACAACCAGCCAAAAGTAACATTGACATCAAACAGCAAAACACAGTTATTTTCTTCGTGCTAAAATGTTTTTTCATATTGATTCCCTCTTTTCGCTCGTACAACTAAATTATTTTAGTTAATTCTAAACTATATTTAAATTATAACTAAATCCGATTGTTTTGTAAAGTAGTTTTGTATATATTATACTACAATCATTTAGATTAAACTAGATTTATATACGTTTTCCTAAATTTATTTACATCAAATTTCCTTTAACTTGTCTGCACTTGCGCATTCCTAACAAAAAAATTTTCTTACTCTATTTCAATAGAGTAGAGAAATAATAGCTAGTATTATTTCCCTCTCATTGAACCGTACGTACGGGTCTCGTATACGGCTCTACAACTTATATTCCAACATTTCTTAGATAATAATTTAAAGGATTGAGCAAACCAGCTCCGTCCTTT
>NZ_JAVBNS010000106.1:0-4441 GCF_031551385.1 Anaerosporobacter sp. | reverse complement strand
AACACGGTCACGTAATACCCATGAAAGAGCCATTTGTGCAAGAGTTTGTCCTCTGCCTTGTGCTACTTCATTTAGCTTAGAAACTTTAGCAACTACCTCTGCTGTAATGCTATCTTCATGTAAGAACCAGTTTCTTGTCGCTCTACTTCCTTCTGGAATACCGTGTAAATATTTATCTGTTAATACACCTTGTGCAAGTGGGCTGAAAATGATACTTCCTGCGCCAACTTCATCTAATGTATCAAGTAGATTATCCTCTTCTACCCAACGATCCATCATGTTGTAATTCACTTGATTGATAAGTAAAGGTGTTCCATTTGCCTTCAGAATCTCTGCTGCTTTCTTTGTTCTTTCTGAATTATAATTAGAGATACCAACGTATAAAGCTTTTCCTTGGCGAACGATATCCGATAAAGCACCCATTGTTTCTTCTAATGGTGTTTCTGTATCAAATCTATGATGATAGAAAATATCAACATAATCTAATTTCATTCTCTTTAAACTTTGATCTAAACTTGACATAAGGTATTTTCTAGAACCACCATCTCCATAAGGGCCATCCCACATACCATATCCAGCCTTTGTAGAGATAATCATCTCATCTCTATATGGGCGCAAATCACTATCCATGATACGTCCGAAGTTTTCCTCAGCTGACCCTGCCGCAGGTCCATAATTATTCGCTAAATCAAAATGTGTAATTCCTTCGTTAAATGCTTCAAATAACATTGCTTTTTGATTCTCAAGAGGATCAACCGAACCAAAATTGTGCCATAACCCAAGAGAAACTCGTGGTAGTTTCAACCCACTATTTCCACAGTTTTTATATTGCATATGCTCATATCTATTATCACTTGCTTGATACATTGTATCTTCTCCTTCCATTCTCATCGACTTAAAATGATGTCTGGTACATAGAAAATGCTTCCCTTACGCTACCATTATCCATCTCGTCATTCATTTGTTGTATTCATTTTAACGCACATTCTTCCAATTAAAAATGTAGTACACCGTCCACTTCTTGTACAAGGGCGACTTTGTTAGACTATATTTCTAATCTACATTACCATGAACATTACCTTATTTACATAACACCTTTTATGTGTTAAAGTAAAGCCAATTAGAAAACTCTTTGCAATATCCAAGTGACTGTTACAAATTTAAAATTTTTCAACAATATAGCGTGATATCACTTGAAACATATCACTGCATATTATGGTTAAAACTTGTTTTGCGACAAGTCCTTATCTTCAAAATAATTAACAACTACTTTGAATTATTATTTACTCAATTATTTATCCATTTCGATAATTACCTGTACTTGTGTATCAACAAAGTAGCCATGCAAAACTTCTTTACTCTTCCTTGCTTATTCGCTGCTGTACCATAACTAAGAAACAATAGCGAAACACCTTAGCACTTCTTAGTGTGTATGTTCACAACCTAGGAAGGCGAGGCATGGACGCCGAGCCAGCCCGAACTGAGGCAGGATGCCGAATTGAGGGCGATTCCGTATCCTTTTCAATACCTCCCCATACACACTTAGAAGTTCTTAGGCGTATAGCGTGTTTCGTGTTATAGTACATTAGCGAAGAAGCTACTACAACCTACAAAAGTTTTGCATTCAAATCCCCCAATACACAAGTACCCCAACAACCTCAAAGGAGGAAAACACCATGTATTTTTGTTTACAAACAACCATTCTACCGAAAGTTTCCTACATGAGTCACAACATCACACCAGAACATTGGATTCATCCTACACGTATTACAGATGAATATAGTTTATACATAGTCAACTCCGGAACACTCTATATACAAGAAGGTGATTCCAAACAGGAATTGAACGTTGGCGATATGTTTTTATTAGAGCCAAATCAGCCACATGAAGGGTACAAGGAAAGCTCTTGTGACTACTATTATATACAATTTTCAAGTGATACATTCACTACATTCGATTGTAGCAAATTCGATTCCATTGAAAGTATTCTCCTTGCAAATAAGCGTCTTTTTTACAATTGTGACCCACTTAGCTATGAGCCTTATACGAAATCCAAATTATTTATTCCAAAGGATCTCTATATTACAGATAAAACGATTCTTGACCAAATTGAACAATACATGCAGGAAGCTCTGTTTGCGTTTCATGGACAAAATGAACATTTCAAATTAATCTGTTCATGCAAGTTAATCGAGATTCTCACTATATTATCAACATATTTTTCAGAAACGGTATTTCACAAGACCACGAATCAAGGCAAAATTGCTGGCCAGATGAACAAAACGCAAGAACTACTTATCTATCTACGTAATTCCTTTGGAGAAAAATTAACAGGAGACTCTATTGCAAGTCAACTAAATATGAACTTCGATTACCTAAATCGCATCTTCAAAAAGCAAACAGGATTTACGATCTTCGGATACCTGAATACAATACGAATCAATAAAGCAAAAGAACTTTTATTAACTGGTACTATGAAGTCATATGAGATTGCACGCAATGTTGGATTTCATGATGAATATCATTTTAGTAAAGCGTTCAAAAAAAGCGTTGGCTTAACACCAACGCAATTTTTACAAGATAAGTCAACCTCATGCTAGATTTATATCATTTATTTCTCAAGACCAATGCTCCTTATCCTCCATACTCCAACTGGTGAATCTTCTGAATCTTCATACACAAGCTCACATGTTAGATAGTCATAAGAATCACTCGTTGGTGTACTTAGCAGACACGCTGATACAATCAACTTATCCTCATTCATCAGCTTGGAATCATAGGATATGTTAATAGTCTTTGGCAATTCTCTTACTGTTTCACCATACGTTTCTAATGAAGTATCTTTTGCAGCATATATATTCAACATATCCGAATTATTATAAAAATAAAATTCAACGATACTTGCCATCATTGACTCAATCCCATCGTTATAATATGCTACCTTCGAAAGCCCCCATTTTCCATCTCCCATATACAAAACATCCGCTTTTAACCCATCTTCACTATAGATATACCTAGGTTCATTTAATTTTGTATTGGAAGCGGTTATTAGTGCATTCATCTTTATGGTATTATCTCGCAACTCAAAACCAATCTGGTCTCCTGCCGTATAGAGATAGGTTTTGTTTTCTATCGCTATCTTTCTTCCTACCAAAGCAGAATCTACTTTTAATTGGATTCCCTGTGCATCGATAACTGTTTCATAATGTTCTCCAAGTTGTGACAAGTAATTTTCCGCACAGTATTGATATACATTCCACTGTCCGTCTGCCTGCTTATCTACCATGTATAACGTATAGATAGAAACCCCTGTTCCATGTAGAAAATATGTGATAATCGCAAGCTCCTCGTCTCCATCTCCATCATAATCCTTTTCCCCAAATACGGGACTGACACAATAGTTTGATGTATAAGGAGAATCCACAGCTATATAATCTCCTTCATTTGTCTTTATAACAAATGAATTTAAATCCCCTTTTCCATATGTTATAAAGGACGACGTCTCTCCAACTAGATAATACGCATTACGAAATTCTTCATTTTTATTTTCATTATCCTCTTCTTCGTTCATTGCCATTAACGCACGATTCGCAAATGTAAAGAAATCTCTTCTCCAGTCTTCTACCTCCCCCTCTAATGCTGATACCAATTCTGCAGAAGGAGTTATGGAAGTTCCAACGATTTGCTTGTTCATAGAGTATCCATCTTCCTGAATATCTATATTCCCGCTCACCCCATCTTCTGTTCCATTTTCTTGTGAATCATCTTGTGCTATATCTTCCAGTGCTGACTGTTCTTGTGATATCTCTGCATTATCGCCTTTACTATGCGCTACCACACCTTTCAAACTAGCACTGTTCCATGTCTCCATCTTTGTAAACTCTTCTGCTGCGGAATCGTCACTTGCCTTTTGCCCTGTAAATGTAACTATAACAGCAATCGCAATTAACCCAACTACTATTACAAATGCTTGTATCAACATCCTAGGCTTTCTGCTAATGAATTGTATTCTTTCCTTCATCTGCTTCTTATTGCTCTTCATTGTTGTTGCACAGCGCAAGAACTCTCTTGAGGAACTCTTTTTTGTAGAGAGTTCAATCAGCACCTGCCCATAGGCAAAACGTTCCTGACTGCCCAGATGTTTCAACGTAGCTTCATCGCAAGCCAATTCCGCATCTGCCTTACTAAGAATCGCTGCCAGCCAAACAAGTGGATTGTACCAATGCACAATCAGGCAGATACTTCGAAGTACTGTCCACCAATTGTCCCCATGTCTATAATGCATCTCTTCATGAGCAAGTACATATCGCAATGTATTCTTGTCGTTCGCTACCTCCTCTGTAATATAGATTGCTGGTCTGAATACACCAAACATGCACGGCGTTTGAATCACATCTGCTACATATACAGGTAGCTTGCTTTCCACATCAAATACACGTCT
>NZ_JAVBNS010000180.1:0-14673 GCF_031551385.1 Anaerosporobacter sp. | reverse complement strand
ACTTGACCTAGTAATCAACCATTCCAGTGCAGAACATCCTTGGTTTAAAGCCTCGCAAGACCCTGAAAGCAATTATCGATCATGGTACATATGGTCAACTACTGACAATACAGAAGGATATGACTTAAAAGCCTCCGCTTTTGATAATCCCTCTTGGCATAAAAATTCAAGTGGATATTATGCTGGAATTTTTGGCGAAACACTTCCTGATTTCAACTATGAAGAACCTGCCGTTCGAGAAGAAATGAAACAGATAGCAAAGTTTTGGTTAGAAAAAGGTGTTGCAGGTTTTCGATTAGATGCCGCAAAACACATCTACGATGCCTCAAAAACAAAAAACGGTACAGATTCAACAGAGAAAGCCGTTGAATGGTGGAAAGAATTCTCTGATTATTGCAAAACAATAAATCCTGATGCTTTCCTACTCGGTGAAATCTGGGATACCTCCGAACTTAGATATGAATATATGTCCGCCTTAGACAGTAGCTTTGTATTTGATATTGGAACGGATTTATTTGGACAATCAATCAAAGATGGCAAAAATACAGACAATGGTATTGCTACTACCATGAAAGAAGAGTTTGACAATGTTGCAAGTAAGACTCCTGATGCAATCGACTCCCTATTCCTCTCCAACCATGACACGACTCGTATAAATACAACAATGGAGAATAGACGAGGACAGATGAAACTGACTGCTGCCTTGAATCTTACGATGCAAGGGCTACCATTTGTTTATTACGGTGAAGAGATTGGAATGTTAGGTGACACGCTAGGTACAGATACCAATGTACGAACACCTTTTTTATGGGGAAACGAGGACTCTATGACAACGAGTTGGTTTTCTGATTATTCGAATGACAACACACAGGATGCCAATGCGCAGTCAGAAGACCCTTATTCTTTATTGTCACATTACCGCAAATTAATACAACTACGTGCCAAATCACCTGCACTATACAAAGGTGTTTTTGAACCGATTGCTAATGGAAATGAGGCTATCTCCAGCTATGAAATGCAATCTGATGAACAAACCATGTTAATTATCCATAACCTTTCTACGGAGGAACAAACTGCATTTCTTAACACGAAAGGTAGGATTGTGTTCACCACGAATGAAGTGAAAGTTTGGAGAACCGCTTCAAGCATTGTGATTCCACCATTGACGACTGTTATTATTGAACGTTAGACGCTGCTGTGAACGTTTGCACTGGTGTATGTATTGATACCGCTTCTACTTTTGGAATGTGTGGAGAAAGAAATGCGATTGCTAATATGATTACGAATGGAGAAAGTCAAATTGACAACTATCAAAACTTGATTGTGTTTTCGGGAATGATTCGATATAATATGCACAAAAGCAAATTGAAATTTAAGGAGAAAATGTGTATTGAATATTACAGTAAGATTAGAAGAAAAACGAGATTACCACTGCGTTGAAGTTATTATGAATCAGATATTTATGATGATTCAAAGAATAAGGAAAGTGCAAAAGCATTTAATGACAGTTTTACCGAGATACTTTAAATAAAATCACCAACTAGAAACAGAGAGGAAACCATATGCCTTTAAGATTAAGACCATTTAAAAAGCAAGATGCAAAGTACATATTAAACTGGATAAAAGATGAGGACTCATTTCGTAAATGGAGTGCTGATCGTTATGAAAATTATCCCGCTAAACCTGAAGATATGATAGCGCTGTATGAAAGTACAGAAGAAACAGATAACTTCTATCCAATGACTGCCTACGATGAAACTGGTATTGTAGGGCATATTATGCTTAGATTCGTAGACGAGAAAAAGACTGTTATCCGATTTGGATTTATTATTGTTGATTGTTCTAAGCGTGGTATGGGATATGGTAAAGAAATGTTAAAGCTTGCCATTAACTATGCGAGAGAATTCCTTGGAGCAATTAAGATTACATTAGGTGTATTTGAAAATAATGATTCCGCTATCTCTTGCTATAGAGCAGTTGGTTTCAAAGAAAACGATTCCCCTGCAGAATACTATCACGTGCTCAATCAGGATTGGAAATGTATAGAGCTGGAATTGAATTTCAATCAGACAGAGGAACAGAATATCTGGGCGAAATTATACAACGCTGCCAAAAGTGTTCAAAATGGACGAACGATTTCACCATTTATTGATGCAGGTGGCGTTGGCGCTGCAATACTTACCAAAGCAGGAAACATCTACACTGGTGTATGTATTGATACCGCTTCTACTCTCGGAATGTGTGGAGAGCGAAATGCGATTGCTAACATGATTACGAATGGAGAAAGCCAAATTGATAAAGTTGTTGCACTTACCCCAGATGGAAACGTCGGTTCACCCTGTGGAGCATGTCGAGAATATATGATGCAACTTGATAAAAACAGTGGTGATATTGAGATATTACTTGATTATGAGAGTAAAAAAACAATCACATTAAGAGAACTTATACCTGACTGGTGGGGGTATTCAAGATTTGAGACACAAACACACGCCTAAGTCATTTTACCCCCAACTGATACACGGATTGCTACGCATTTCATGCTCTCGCAATCCTAAAACATGAAACGTATGACCTTTTTCCCCTTGTATCATTTAATTAAGAACCCTTCTTTCAATAAAAACATCGCTTATAAGCAAATAGAGTTATTTCTCTATATCGTTTATAAGCGATGTTTTTTATACTATGCTATTAGAGCAAACTGTATTTTGCTCCCTCTTGATATTCTGATTGCTACACATTTCAACATCTTAGATTGCATTCGATATCCCGATAAATACCCAAGAGATAATTAATATCAAATTCCCATAAAGCAGAATCTTCTTGCCTTTTTGAGCACCGTTCCATTCTCCAGAGCGAATACCCCATAAGTTACTTATAAGTAACGCCAACGCATTGAATAGAATCCAACCTGTAACTGCTCCCATATCTCCAAGCAATAATGTTGCAATTCCATAACTGGCAAGTGCTGCAAACCAAACGATACTTGTTAAGAATAGAATAACAGCTCGTTTCTTGCTTCCTTTGTATGTAAAGCATACCCATGTCTTTTTCTTTGTAAGGTCAACAATGCAATATAGTACACTTGTTAATGCTCCACCAACTAATACAAGCATCCATTGTATTGCACTTGCTCCTGTCTCGCCAAAACCATCTTGCATAATTGCATTTCCGATTGGGCTGGCAAAATCGAATCCGACATTCAACGCACCTGAACCAAGTCCAGATAGTAACGCTAGTAGTAAACCAATCTTTGCCTTTCCTGCTACACTATCCTCGTTAGCTGTCGTATCTTCTAACGCTTCCTGCTCTGCTGTCTTCACAATTCCAGCTTTTGTTATTACGGCAATTCCAACAAGTGTTACAAGCATTCCAAGTACAAGTACTAGGATACTCATTGTACTTGGTTTGTTTTCCATCGTTACTAATGGAATAATCGAACCAACTACTGCCGATATTCCCATTGATAATCCATAAACAAGAGACATACCAATATAAGTTACTGCCTTACTAAAACCTATCGCCGACATTCCCCATAACACACCACATAAAATCGGTATCACAACATTTTTTGTTTCTGCACTGCTTACATACTGAGAAAAACCTGGTACTTGAATGAAAGCCCAGCCAATTACAACAATAATACTAAACAAAGAATAGATTCCCCAGAATGCCTCCCATTTTAGTGGTTTATAATTCTTATACCCTAAACCAAAACTTCCTTGACACAATCCTGCAAACAGCAAGACGATAAATCCAATTGTAATATTACTCATCCCTATGTCCTCCTAAGGTTTTTCTTAGAATATGCGTTAATCTCGCAATTGTCCTAAGCTTATCTTTAATCAAAGCAACATTAGAAATCGTAAATGTTATGCAATAATAACATTAGTCCAAATGTACTTAAACTAAAGTATTATAACATCTATTTTATCTTTAACATAGTGTACAAATTAGATTTATTCTTAATAATTATTAGATTTTTCTTTCGCAAAACACTCATTTATCCACGATACATAGTTGTCCATATAATAGCTTTGAGTGAATCCATGGTCTTGTCCTTCGGCAACAAGCTCGACAATTTCTGTACCTGCTTTTTGTGCCGTAGCAATATACTCTTTTGCTCCGTCCATACCAACCATACCGTCCTTCGTTCCATAACAGACAAACTGAGGAATATCAATAGAATTGAAATTCATTGTCAAATCAGTCAGATTCAGCAACTCCTCTCTTTTCTCCTCATTACGAACATCTTCCGCATTAAAAGAACTGAATAACATTGGAACGTTATAGCGATAAGTAAGTGCGGGATAAATCATCCCAACTGCACAAACACTGTCATCAATTGCATCAATCTCATCAAGCTGATACGCTTCTGGAAAATTATCTTCACCCTGAATCTGATTGATAAAGCTGCCTATCTGATATCCACCTGCACTAAAACCAATTAACCCAATCTTTGCTGAATCAATTCCGTATTCCTTTGCATGATAACGAATATAGCGCACTGCTCTTTGAAGATCAAGTTGTGGAATTGGTCTTTCATATGGATTTGAACGATACCATAGTACAAATGCATTGATTCCTGCTTTATTCAATGACAACGCAATATCTCGACTTTCTTCTGTTCCACCATCCATACTTTTGTAACCATAACCGCCACCAGGAATAACAATAACGGCACTATCACTTCCCTCCACGGTATAAGGAATTAAATATGGTACATCCTCAAATGTTTCCTTCTCATATCCGCCCTTAATTCCGTGAATATAAGTAAATGTATCAATATCCAGTTCCACATCTTGATATTCTGTACCAACAATTGATGTAGTAAACTTTACAGTTGCACCTAGCAATCGAAGATTTTTATTAATGTTCATCTCGTCAAGCTTACTATCCGGACGATTTCCAGCTATGGAGTCGCCCCAAATTGTTACCATTTTATCAATATCTGCAACAGGTGTTCCTTCTGTAGTGAATCCAATCTTTAGAAAATTAACTCCTGAAAGAGCCATAATTCCTGCAATCATCAAACTTGTAATGCGTCTCGCTCTCCCTGCTCTTGTTCGCTCTTCCCATTTTGTTCCCATGAATATAGTAATTACAAACAGAATTAGTCCTCCAATTGCTTCGGCTAATACAATCCACGTTGCCATATCTCCAAACAAAGCATTCAATATAACCTCTACAAACAAAACAACAGATACAATCGTTAATATAATCTTCGTAAACTTTTCCATAATAATCACACCTTTCTCTTCGTACTATCTCCTAAATTATAACTCAATCTTTTTGCAAAGGAAAGAACCTGTGATTGTAAAAAACGGAATATAAATTAACGATGCAATAAGGCTGACAAGTAAACGACTATGGCTGACAGTCATCACAGAAAGGTCACTCATAAAAGAGGATAACCAAAGACTTGTAAACGACACATCTTCTAATTTTAAAAATGAATCCGCCAATCCAAACAACATATTTGCAAGTGTTGGAACAACAATTACAGCCGCTATAGAAGAACCATTCTTGCGGAGAACCGCACTGATAGCGAAGTAAAGACTTATATTTGCCATACAGGTAACATACTGTACTACAAGCGTACCTACAAAATCATATCCGTTTATTTCTCCGAAACCAAAGTACATGTTTCCGAACAAAAATGCACTAAGCAAAGCAATTACAAACATAATGCTAGTCGCACCCCATGCAGAAATGAACTTCGAAAAATAAACCTGTACCTTGGAATATCCCTTAGAATATATATTTTTGATTGTCTGCTGCTCATAGTCATCGCATACCGAGAGTGCAACAAAAATTCCTGCAATTAAAAGAAAATTGCTGTTAGATATTGCTCCAATCATAGAAACAATTCCTGAACCGTTATATTGTGCTGCAAACTCCGTACTCGCATTACACAAAACTTTTGATGTAATTGCAGACAGAAACAGTAAAACAACCATCACACCTGTACATACATAAAAGCTCTTTTGCTTTCGTATCTTACGCAACTCTAATTTCAAAAGTTTTTCCATATTATTTACCAATCCTTTCAATAAAGAAGTCCTCAAAACCAATGCTTTCATTTCGAAGTTCATAAACTTGTACTCCTGCCTCTACTAATATGCGATTCAGCTCAGAGGAATCGTCTATCTTGGAGGAAATGCTTACTATTCTATCTGTACTTTCCATTTGTAAAGCTGGCACTGCTTTTCGTAAAACAGTTTCTGCCTTCCTACCATCATTGGTCACAATAATAAGAGACGTTCTACACTTTTCTTGAAGCTCTTTCGCTGTGATTTCCTCGACTAAAACACCATCATTTACAATTCCATAATTCGTAGCGATTTTCCCTAGCTCATCAAGCAAATGACTTGAAATCAGAAAAGTTACCCCCTGTTTGTTCAGATTAACAATAATGTCTCTGATTTCTTTAATTCCAGCAGGATCTAGCCCATTAATCGGTTCATCGAGAATTAGGATTTCAGGATTGCCAAGCAACGCAATCGCAATACCAAGACGTTGTTTCATACCAAGAGAAAAAGAACCAGCTTTTTTCTTCTCTGTGTTTTCAAGTCCTACAAGTTGCAGGATATGTCGAATCTCTTTGTCAGAACTTTGACCTGATATTAGAGAAAAACGCTTCATATTTTCAAAAGCGGTTTCATTCTTATACAATGCAGGAGCTTCAATCAGCGACCCAACTTTTCGTCTGACTTCATTAAGATTATTGTTTCCCAACAAGTAAATTTCACCAGAATCGGGTGAGGTAAGGCCAAGCAATAGTTTCATCAAACTAGTTTTACCTGCACCATTTTTACCAATTAATCCATAAATGTCACCCTTTTTAATATGTATAGACATTTGATTTACTGCCATTTTTTCTTTGTAACGCTTACAAAGTTTATTTGTTTCAATTATGTAATTCATATATTCTCCTTTCGTTACTGTTCAAAGTAACCAAATCCATCTCATTATTTAAATGGACTTGACGTCAATATGAAACAGATGTATCATATCAAGTGACACAAGTGTATCACATCAATATTTTTTTATCAATATCCTTTCGGTGTTGAGAAACAAAGGAGTAAAATTGTATCACATGAATAAAAAGCAAGAATTAAATGCCTTTATCAAAGAGTGTATTACCAAGGCTCTTATTAAGCAGATGGAAACGCAGTCATTTGAGGATATTTCGATAACTAGTTTGGTAAAAACAGCAGGGGTAAGCAGGGTTTCGTTTTATAGAAATTTCAAAAGCAAGCAAGATATTTTAGAAAAACATCTTGATACCCTTATTAAAGAATGGGGAAAAGAATTTGAGGAAAAAGGCGATCCCACTTATTTTTCCGAAAGTTTACTCACACATTATTATAATTACAAAGATTTTTACTTACTGTTATATCGTCAGGGATTATCCCCTTTGATTTATGAAAATATTCGTTCTGCTACTGGAATTGAGGCATCACAAAATAATATCGAACGTTATGCCAAGTCTCTTGTTGCAGGCAGCATCTTCGGCTGGGTGGATGAATGGTTGCGTCAAGGAATGACGGAAACACCACAGGAAATTATAATGTTAACAGCATCGCAGGGAGATGTTTCTAAATAAAAACAAACTATACTGCTGTTAATTCACATATATCTCCTAACCTTACTCTTATACATCAAATAATCACTACCAAACACACTCTCTAAATATCTCTCCTCTTCAACTATCTGTAGATGCATCATTGTAATTGCTATGATACTTACTACGATTAAAACTGCATTTCCAAATGCCACACATGCACCAATATACGTTAAATCAAAACCTAAAAATGCTGGATTTCTACTGAAACGATAAATACCTCTTGTAACAATCTGTAGTTTCTCTTCCTGTGGTATTCCTGCTCTCCAACTATCTTGCATCGTTATCATTGCGGTGATAAAGACTATTGTTCCAGCTCCAATTAATAGAATTCCTATGTATCGAACTACACTACTGCTGATCAATGATGTATTCAAGTAGATACTTGCTATCATTACAAACACAATAACCGTTGTTGTTATACTTAAAGTCACCTCAATGTACATGGTACGTTTTACCTTATTCCCTTTACCTAACTGACTTGTCTGAATTCCTCTCTTTCGCTGCCCTAGCATCTTGGCAAAATACGCCAGGTAGAATATTCCTACTATTATGATTGCTATGTATTGTATCATATAATTAACACGCTCCTTTTTATGTGATATAGTTGTTTTAGTTTTTATTTCAATATATGAACAACTGTTCATATATTGATTGTATTAAATTTACGTGTTTTTGTCAATATGAAATTCATATGTTTCTTCCCCATTTGATAAAATATATTTATAAGTGCCACTCAGTCTCACCATTAATTATATTCTATTAAAAAATAATGGCTAACATCCTCTAACGATGTCAACCATTATTTTATCTTAACGTATTCAATCTATTTTCTCATAATCGTTCCGCCACCAACAATATAGTCATCCATATAGAATACAACTGCTTGTCCTGGTGTAATTGCTCGCTGTGGTTCTTCAAAGATACATTCTACTTCATCTTCGGCAACTTTTTTAATCGTACATTTTGCCCCTTGATGGCTGTATCGAATCTTTGCATCGACTTCCATGCTACCTTCTAAGTCTTCTATTGACATAAAATTAAGATTATTTGCATACAGCTTATCCGAGAAAACTTCCTCGTTCGTACCAATCACAACTTCATTTGTCTCTGGGCGAATCTCAAGAACAAACGCTGGATGACCTAGACTTAGGTTAAGACCTTTTCTTTGTCCTACTGTATAATGCGTAATCCCTTTATGTTTTCCAATCACTTCTCCTGCAGAATTAACGAAATTACCTGGAATAATCTTTTCGTCCGAGTTTTCCTCTATGAATTTCGCATAATCATTATCTGGGATGAAGCAAATCTCTTGACTATCTGGCTTATGGGCTACTCGAAGATTAATGTCATTTGCAATTTGACGAATCTCATCCTTAGTAAACTCACCAACTGGCATAAGGGTGTGCGCTAATTGGTATTGTGTTAGATTGTAGAGTGCATACGTTTGGTCTTTCGCCGCAGTAGCTGATTTCCGAAGCGTATATCTTCCATTCTCTAACTTTAAGATTCTGGCATAATGTCCCGTTGCAATGTAATCTGCTCCAATATCAAGAGAACGTTTCAGTAACGATTCCCATTTCACATATCGGTTACATGCGATACATGGATTTGGTGTACGACCTTGTAAATATTCGTCTACAAAGTAATCCATTACATTAGCTTTGAATTCTTGCTTAAAATTCATAACATAGTATGGGATTTCAAGGTCTTGTGAAACTCTTCTTGCATCATCAACGGCACTTAAACCACAGCATCCGCCTTCGGCTTCCTGAGTAAAATGGTCTTCGTCTTGCCAAATCTGCATCGTTACGCCAATAACTTCATATCCTGCTTTTTTTAACAAATGAGCTGCCACAGAGGAGTCAACTCCTCCAGACATTCCTACTACAACCTTTTCTTTCATTAGTATTCCTCAACCACTTCTTCTTCATCTTCGTGAATATCTGATTTTGGTTTCTCTAAGCCTTCGATTACCATTCCGTTCTTTTCAGCATAATCCCAAAGTGCTGCATGAATTGCTTCTTCTGCAAGAAGGGAGCAGTGTACTTTCACTGGTGGAAGACCATCAAGAGCATCCATTACTGCCTTGTTTGTAACTTCTAATGCTTCTTGAACTGTCTTTCCTTTCACTAATTCTGTTGCCATACTGCTTGTAGCAACTGCTGCTCCACAACCAAATGTTTTGAATTTACAGTCCTGAATAATGCCATTGTCATCAATATCAAGATACATTCTCATAATATCTCCACATTTTGCATTACCAACTGTACCAACTCCACTTGCGTTTTCTATTTCACCGACATTTCTAGGGTTACTGAAATGATCCATAACTTTTTCACTGTACATTCTTGTTTCCTCCAAACTTTTTATTTATTTCGGTTGATTCTTCATATAGTCTTCATAAAGTGGTGACATAGAACGAAGACGGTCTACAATTTCTTTCACTTTATCAACTACATAATTAATATTTTCTTCTGTAATGTCTTCGCTAAGTGTAAGACGTAATGAACCATGTGCAATTTCATGAGGAAGACCAATTGCTAATAATACATGTGATGGGTCAAGAGAGCCTGATGTACAAGCCGAACCACTTGAACCACAGATTCCTTGCATATCTAACATAATTAATAACGATTCCCCTTCTATGAATTGGAAGCTAAAGTTTGCGTTATTTGGTAATCTGTTTGTACGATGCCCATTTAGTCTTGTATATGGAACCTCCTTCATTACACGAGTTATTAATAATTCTCTTAATGCAATCTCTTTTTCTGTTCTTTCTTTCATTGTTTCCATAGCAATCTCAACTGCTTTACCAAAACCAACAATTCCTGGAACGTTTTCTGTTCCTGCACGTCTATGTCTCTCTTGTGCTCCACCGTGAACAAATGAACCGATTTTAACACCTTTACGAATATATAGGAAACCAATACCTTTTGGTCCATTTAATTTGTGTCCACTTGCACTTAACATATCAATGTTGTACTCATCTACATTGATTGGTAGTTGTCCATACGCCTGAACTGCATCTGTATGGAATAGGATACCATTCTTTTTCGCAATTTCACCAATCTCTTTAATCGGTTGAATTGTACCAATTTCGTTATTAGCAAACATAATTGAGATAAGAATTGTTGTTGGACGAATCGCTGCTTCTAATTCACTTAACTTAACAACACCTTCTTCATCTACATCAAGATATGTTACTTCATATCCACATTTTTCAAGATATTCGCATGTATGCGTAATTGCATGATGCTCAATCTTTGATGTAATAATATGGTTTCCTTTTGCTTTATATGCTTCACAAGTAGATTTTAGAGCCCAGTTATCAGCTTCTGAACCACCTGCTGTAAAATATATTTCTGTCGCATCTGTTCCAAGCGATTTCGCAATAATCTCTCTTGAATTTACGATTGCTTTCTTACAGACATTTGATATCTCATATACACTAGAAGGATTTCCGTAGAATTCTGTAAAATATGGTAACATTGCTTCTACTACTGCTGGTCTCGTTGGTGTTGTTGCTGCATTGTCTAAATAAATTTTCTTATCCATCACATCATCTCCTATATATTTTCTATAAATACTTATTGCTATTTATCACACAGCGTTCCCTTTTGGGAATCATATTTTTTTCCATGTTCATTTCGTAGCTGTAAACTTTCCTCTACTAATTCAGAAAGCATAATTTCATCTACAGCACTATTTATACTATCACTAATACGCTTCCATACATATTTTGTTACACACAAGTCTGCTCCGCTACAAGTCGATTCTCCGCCCATAACTTCCGCACAATCCACTGGATTTAAGTCTCCTTCTAAAGCACGTAGAATATCGCCCACAGAGATTTCATTCGCTGGTTTCGCAAGTACATAACCACCTTGTGCTCCACGAATGCTGTTTACTAAACCAGCTTTCTTTAACTTTGCAACTAACTGTTCCAGATAACTAATTGAGATATTCTGCCTTTCTGCAACTCCACTAAGTGCAATTGCTTCTTCCGTACTATTTAATGCTAAATCTAACATTGCACGTAGACCATATCTCCCCTTAGTTGATAACTTCATGCATCTCACCTCTCATCCTTTTGCATCTAATCCTGAGTGTTTTAATTCCCAGTAATTTAATTCCGACTTTTTTACTTGGTTTTGAATTTAAAATAATAATACCATTCACATTATTACTTGTCAAGCATATTATATACACAATTTATTAGGTTAACTTGCTTACCATTCTTATTGCAGAATTAAGCATGAATCTTTCCTCTTATTAATATACTTAACTATGTAAAATGACAAGAAGGCTGATTATCTATGAGTAAAAATTCAATAATAAAAGGTACGCTTATTCTTACAATAGCTGGTTTTGCAACTCGTATTATCGGCTTTTTCTATCGAATCTATCTGTCTAATATCTTAAAACCTGAAGATATGGGCATTTATCAATTGATCTTTCCTATCTATGGAATATGCTTTACCTTATATGCTTCTGGTATCCAAACATCAATCTCTCGTTTAATTGCTTCTGAGATAGGAAAGCATGATACGAGTAATTTGAAACGAATTCTACGAACTGGTATTATATTTTCTTTATCCATTGCGATAACACTATCCATATTATTAAACAAAAATGCTTCCTATATCGCTACGAATATCCTATTAGAAAGTCGGTGTGCCAGTTCTCTTAAAATTCTTTCCTATGTGTTTCCTTTCTGTGGTATCACCGCATGTATTAATGGATATTATTATGGTATCAAACGAGCAGGTGTACCTGCTATGACACAACTATTTGAACAGGTTATTCGTGTAGCGAGTGTATACGTCTTAGCCCCACTGTTCGCATCCGGTGATTACGAAAAGGTTTGTGAAGTTGCTGTATGGGGTATTGTATTTGGTGAGATAGCTTCTAACGCTTACAATATAATCTCTATGTTTATTGTAAAACCATCTAAGCTACAGGAAGCTTATCGTTTGAAAATGCAAGCACTTCGCAATTACAAAAATCATAAGGCAAAGCATGTTTCCTATGCTGGAAGCCTCTTCAAATTAGCTCTGCCCTTAACAAGTAATCGTCTGCTTATTAGTATACTAAGCAGTATAGAAGCAATATTAATTCCTTCTATGCTAAAGCAACATGGGCTTAGTGGAACGGAAGCTTTGAGTGTATATGGTGTCTTAACAGGCATGTCCATTCCTTTTATTATGTTCCCTTCCACTATAACTAACTCCTTTGCGGTTTTACTGCTCCCTACTGTCTCAGAAGCACAATCCGCAGGTAACAATACTATGATTAATAAGACTGCTGCCCTTTCTATTAAATACAGTTTAATCATTGGTATTCTAAGTACAGGTATCTTCATTACCTTTGGCGAATCATTAGGATTACTCGTATTTAACAATAAAGCTGCTGGTGTATTCCTAACAATCTTAGCATGGCTTTGCCCGTTCCTATACTTAACTACGACTCTTGGAAGTATATTAAACGGGCTTGGAAAACCTCATGTTACGTTTCTTAATACCGTTGTTGGATTAGGTGTAAGAATTGTTTTTGTAATATTTTTAATACCACAAAAGGGAATCTACGGCTATCTAATTGGTATGCTTGTAAGTCAAGTTATTATATCAACACTAGATACCCTTGCCATCTTTAGAAATGTAAAGGTAACATTCAATGCTGTTGATTGGATTATCAAACCTGGACTTATTACTGCATTTATTGGATTCTTAACAAACCGTTCCTACCTATATATTAAGGATTACGCCTCTATGAGTGCATTAGCACTATTATTATGCTTTTGCATGTTTCTAATCATATGCTACATCATTATGTTGTTTATAACTAAAGCTGTTCGCATTGATGAATTTAAACGTGCAAAATAATGTGAATAGTAAAAACTAATCATGTTATTGTTTAAATTAACTCTCATCTAAGAAAGATATATGCTTTGTATGGATGTAGTCTATAGTTTAACAGGTTTTCTTTACTAATGATTTCCGTTATACTGAAATGACAAGCCAAACAAAACATTAATGCATTTGAAAGTCGACATATTACAGACTTCGAAAAGAAAAACGTGAAGAAAGAATATAAGCAACCCCATACATGAGGAAAAATAGTATGAAAATTAATCATGAGATAATTCTACCAAATGAGGATCTTCCGTTTAAGCTTTTTTTATTTGAAGGAAAGAACGGAAATTATCACCGCGAAAAACACTGGCATCGTTCCGTGGAGATTTTCGCAGTCTATGAAGGTGAACTTTTATTTGATGTTGGTGAGCACACTTATCCACTAACAACAGGAAAATTTATGATCATAAATTCCAACGAGGTGCATTCTATTCAGTCGCCAAAACCAAACCGAACCATTGTGTTGCAGATTCCGTTGCAGCTATTCGAAAATTATTATACTGGTGATAAGTATATCTGGTTCACCCATGACTTCAGTGTGCAGGATGAGGTGCTAATGGAACTAATGCACAATCTCTATGAAAGATATGATAAAAAAGAGCGAGGATATGAACTACAGGTGAAAGGAATCTTTTATCTCATAATGCACCTTTTAATTATTGAATATCAAAAAGCAGATATTACAGAGAACCAGTTTCGCCGAAACAGGTATCTGAACCATTTTTCTGTCATCACATCTTATATTAAGGAAAATTATGCAACTGATTTGACCTTAGAAAATGTGGCTTGCAAATTCGGATATTCTCCAACTTATCTTTCTCGAATGTTTCAGAAATACGCCGGGATAAATTTCAAATTGTATCTGAGTGATATCCGACTTCAGTGTGCATATTTGGATTTGAAGAACAGTAATGATACGCTAAGTGAAATTGCGCTTAATCACGGATTCCCAAACAGTAAGGCATTTGCACGTGCATTTATAAAAAAATACGGAATGCAACCAAGTAAATATCGTGCAGAAATTATGGCTGCAGCAAAAGTGGTCGGTAATGGCCAATACAAGGAAAAAGCAAGAAATTGACATAATGTGGATAATTAATCGGTCGAAAAGTAAAATATTAATTGTTATAATGA
>NZ_JAVBNS010000209.1:0-7349 GCF_031551385.1 Anaerosporobacter sp. | reverse complement strand
ATGCTAAGATAATGGAAGAGTATATTATAGTCAAAAAAGTTAGAATTTTTCAACAGCTTTTTGATAAAGACAGTATAGATAAAGAAGAGAAAAATCATATACAGAATAATTATTCCATGTATTTGATGATAGAAGACGGTGGAAAACACAATGTATTACGATGTAGTGAATCATTAATAAGAGATTTTGGTATTGAATGTGAATTACCTGAGTTGCAAGTAGCTGAATTGGTTGAACTGCTAACACAGGAGGTTTTTAAAGAAAATTTGAATGAGGCAAAGACATTTAACGTTGAACATAGGATAAAAATCGGAAAAGTAGAGATGCCGTTGTTACTTGAAATTGTTCCACAGAGGAGAATGAGCAAAACATTTATATTTATAAAAGGGTATAAGATGGATGAAAGTAAGAATACAGAGGATTTGCTAAGTTATTCCATGCAATACAAACGTCTATTTCACTCTTCCTATTATGGTATCTGCAATGTGGAGATTGAGAAGGGAAAGAAAAAAAGACTTGGTCTGATAAATGAATATTTAAGAACGATAATTCAATTAAATTATAAAACATGTGATGAATTCTTGGAATTGCCAGTATTAAAAGATGTTATAGTGCGAAGGGTTATGCAACATCAAACAATTACATTGCGGGAAAATAAAGAGAAAGAAAAACAATTTATATTGTGTGCATTTCCTGTCTTCTTTAATGGGATTATTACTACAATTCATATATGCCTGTTTCAAGAAGAGAAAAAAAGAGGGGGTGAATTGCTAACATCGTTGACGAAGAGAGAAAAGGAGATTCTTTCTTTGGCATCGAAAGGGTTAACAAACCGCTATATTTCTGAAAAACTTTCAATTACAGAAGGAACTGTAAAGAAGACAATTTATAGAGGATATAAAAAGTTGAATATTGCTACAAAGTTAGAACTTGTCGAACTGTTTCGTGAAATGGAGGAGAGAGTCGAATTTCAATGAGTAATATAGAAAAATAATTATAATTAATACGATATTTTTTGAATTTGATAGATATAAAACGATATTGCATCTTTGAAGTGTAACAATTTGCCAACTATGTGTGTATTTATTTGAATAACAATATATGGTAAATTAATAATGCTTACGAAATAAAAAATAATGTACAAGTAAAGGATGCGATAGGAAAATGGCTGAAAAAGTGGTATTTATTGAGGAGTTAAAGTACAATGTCATGTACAAATTAACAAAAATGAAGAAAGACTTCGACGAATTGGGAGTCGTAGAAGTTTTCGGAATAACGGTATGTCAAGAAGGATATGAAGATTCTGATAAGGAACATTTATGTTGCAAATTAGAAGATATCTCATCAGATGAGATGGTAGCGAGGGAGATTTTTGATAAAGTTTCGTTACATAAGGCATTACCGATACATATGAAAGACATAGTAGAAGATTGTATTTTAAGTTGAAATTGTAATCGGAAGGTGGGAGACCTGAAGACTTACAAATATTTAATTTAAATGATATTATAAAAGTTGGTATAGTAGATTGGGAGACCTACTATGCCAATTTTTTTAATTCATAGGAAAATACGTCCTATGAATTAAAAAATCGCTCCGCTATGGATGCGCACTCGCTTGAGAAGTGGATGTCGCTTATGCGACTACGCTCGGCGCGAGAGTTTGCTTTGCAAACTCTTTATTCTTATTTTTTAGGTCTTACAAAATATTGTGTATGCAATAATTCATGTGCTTTGTGGCTTAATGGATAATCTAGATATTTGTCATAAATCTCTTGAATGGTTGGATTTTCATGAGAACGACGTAATGGGAGTGAGCGGTCAATTGCATTAAGGCCTTCCATTCGTTTCTCAAGAATCTCTTTACGATTTTTCGTTTTCGGTTGCCCACCTCCACCGACACAACCACCAGCGCAAGCCATGATTTCAATAGCATGGAAGAATTCTTCACCAGAACGAATCTTATCTAACATCTTTTTTGCTTCTCTTAAACCATGTGCTACACCAATTCTGAGTGTTAGATAATCATCAACTTTAATCTCACTACATCGAAATCCATCCCATCCTCGAAGGCACTCGAATTCGATATCATAAGTTTTATCTGTTATTTGTTCAAGTGCAGTACGTGTTGCGGCTTCAATAACGCCACCAGTACGGCCAAAGATAATACCAGCTCCAGTATATTCACCCATGATTGAATCAATTTCTTCATCCTCAATTTCTTGTAGGTTAATACCAGTATCTTTGAATATCTTAATTAATTCCCTAGTTGTTAATACATAATCTACATCATAGTTTAAGTCTCTTGAAAATTCTGGTCGTGAAGCTTCGTATTTTTTAGCAATGCAAGGCATGATTGCGACAGAAGTAACTTCATAGCGTGCTAAATTATGTTCTTTGCACCAGATATCCTTGGCAACAGAGGCAAACATCTGCATAGGCGATTTGGTAGAAGAAGGAACATCAAGCATATCAGCATAGTTTTGTTCGATAAATTTTACCCAAGCTGGACAGCAAGAAGTTAGTATTGGCAGTTTGACAGTTTCATCGCCAGCAAGATAACGCCTTAACCTATCGGCAAGTTCGGCTGCTTCTTCCATAATGGTCAAATCGGCTGCCCATGTTGTGTCGAATACATAATCTACACCAAGTGCTCGTAACCCTGCAGCAATCTTTTTCTCTACATTTACTCCTGGTTCGAAACCAAATGCTTCACCGATTGTAACACGAACGGAAGGAGCCATCTGCGTAATAACAAGTTTGTTTGGCGTTGCTAAATCACGAAGAAAGAGAAGGCTGTTGTCACCATAAGTTATTGCATTAACAGGGCATTTCGTTACACAAGCGCCACAATGTGTACAACGTGTATAGTCAATATCATGTTGTTCTTTTAAATCACCATTGATACAATCAACAGGGCAGACACTATTACATGCATTACAACCAATACATTTTTCAGTAATAAGTAGTTTTATGAGATGATGGCACTGAGAAGTGTAACAGCATTTATCTTCAATGTGGTCGACGATTTCATCGTAAAAATGGTGTATGATTTCCTCTGTAACATTATGCTTTTTCTTTGCGACTTGAATTACGGTATTAGATAACTCACGGAGGAAGAAGATATCTCTCATATTGGAACGTCCTTTGGCTATTCTGTCAAATATCTTGTTCATAGACCTAAGTTCGTTTTGAATAGGGATATACCTTGGTATTGCTCCAGATCGAATCTGCCCATACAGATAATCGAGATAGAACTTGGCATATTGTATGATACAATCTTCGCTTGATAGTATAATAATACTTCGTCTAATACCAGGTTCAAATAAAGAAAAATCAAAAGGTTCTTTTAAGTTTGTTGTTGTTAACAGACAACCAAAAGGCATACCAAGCTGTGCAGCTTTGAATGTACCATTTCCAATAAGCCCACCAGCTAAAGCTATGATATCTTCTAAAGTTGCGCCTTCAAACACCTCAATAATTCCAGGTGATTTTACTCTTCCTGAAACAGCTAATAGATTCGTGTAATTTTGTGTAATCTCATCTAATGTATCATCATTAAACACGGTAAAGACAGAGCCGAGGGAACTTTGAAGTAATTTCTGTTTGTTATTTTCCATTGTTTTGTTTACTCACTTTCTATCATTTCCTTTTATTATTTGATATGTGTGATAACTATATGCAAGGTTGTTTTATAAAAAAATAAAAATAGATAAAAATTATTGTTGACATTTAAGATTAAAAAGAATATATTATATAACATATTAATCATATAAGTTAAGTATGAATTATAGAGTATATAGGTTTAAAAATGAATGAGCCGAATAGTTTTACAGAAACAAACATAAATTTAGTATATTGATATGTTTGAATTAGGATAAAGGGGGAGAGTATTTCATGGACATAGAGGTAATACAAAATTATATTCCACTCTATGTGGAAGCCGCTAAGTTAACAATACGTTTAGCTGTGATAGGAATTTTAGGAGCAATTATTGTGGGATTTGTATGTAGCATCATTCGTTATTACAAATTTCCAGTTATACATAGAGTAATTGGAGGATATATTGAGTTATCCAGAAATACACCATTACTAATTCAGTTGTTCTTCTTATATTTTGGATTGCCTAAGCTTGGGATTATTATGAGCTCAGAAACGTGTGCGATTGTAGGGTTAATCTTCTTAGGTGGAAGTTACATGTCAGAGGCATTTCGCAGTGGATTAGAGGCGATACCTAAGATACAAGAGGAATCGGGATTGTCTCTTGGACTTACAAGATGGCAAGTAGTACAGACAATATTATTACCACAGGCAATTATGATTTCTATGCCAGCATTTTTAGCAAATATTATTTTTTTAATAAAAGAAACTTCTGTTTTTAGTGTAGTTGCATTAGCGGATTTGATGTATGTAGCAAAGGATTTAATTGGACTTTATTATCAGACAGATGAAGCATTGTTTTTGTTGGTAGTTGCCTATCTGATTATACTGCTTCCGATATCTATTATATTTACAATTGTGGAGAGGAGGCTAAAACGTGTGGCAATCGGCAATTGATGTATTGTTTCAGGGGAGGAATTTTGTACGTTTATTAGAAGGGCTTTGGGTTACTGTTAGAATTTCGTTATTGTCAGTCCTATTGTCCATTGTTCTTGGAATCCTACTAGGATTTATAATGACGAGCAAGAATCCGGTTATTAAAGTAGTAACAAAGTTATATTTGGAATTTGTTCGTATTATGCCACAACTGGTTTTGCTGTTCTTAGTCTACTTTGGATTAGCTAGAACGTTACAGGTGAATTTATCAGGAGAGTTTTCAGCAATTTTAGTATTTACAATATGGGGAACTGCAGAGATGGGAGATTTGGTAAGAGGGGCACTCGAATCAATTCCAAGACATCAATATGAGAGTGGAAGAGCGTTAGGATTAAGCGAGAGACAATTGTATATGAGCGTTATATTACCGCAAACATTTCGCAGATTACTACCGCAGGCAATGAACCTTGTAACTCGTATGGTTAAGACAACTTCATTAATTGTTTTAATTGGAGTTGTTGAAGTGGTAAAAGTAGGTCAGCAGATTATAGAAGCATCTAGGCTGACAGCACCTGGTGCAGCATTGGTAGTGTATACAACAATATTTTTTATGTATTTTATTATATGTTTTCCGCTTTCAAAGATTGCGGGGAGATTGGAACAACAATGGAAAGATTAGAGGTGAGATATGTATGAGTGCAGAAAAGAATGAAACTATATTGCAAATTAAAAATATAGAAAAAAGATATGATACTACGAATATTTTGAATGATTTGTCATTAGAAGTGAAGAAGGGGGAAGTCGTTGTAATACTTGGGCCTTCTGGTTGTGGAAAAAGTACATTGCTTCGATGCATCAACGGATTAGAAGATATTCAAGCTGGTGAAATTATATTGAATGGTGAAAATATTCGCCAAAGTAAGCAGAAGATGCATACGGTTAGACAAAAAGTCGGTATGGTATTCCAAAGTTATGATTTGTTTCCACATATGAATATTATAGAGAATATTACGCTAGCACCAGTGAAAGCGCAAGGAAGAAAAAAGGAAGAAGTGCATAAGGAAGCAGAGCAGTTATTAGAACGTGTTGGTTTGCTTGATAAAGCATATGCATATCCAAGACAACTTTCTGGTGGACAAAAGCAAAGGGTTGCCATTGTAAGAGCGCTATGTATGCAGCCAGAGATTATGTTATTTGATGAAGTTACAGCAGCACTTGATCCAGAGATGGTAAGAGAGGTATTAGATGTAGTGTTAGAACTTGCAAAGCAGGGAATGACAATGTTAATTGTTACCCATGAGATGTCTTTTGCAAGAGCAATTGCAGATAGAATTATATTCTTAGATGAAGGTTTAATTGTGGAAGAGTCCGAACCAGAGGCATTCTTTACAAATCCAAGTACAGAGCGTGCGAGGAAATTCTTAGATGTGTTTTCTTTTGAGAAGGTACATAATAGTGAGACTCAGAAGATAGGAATATCCTAATTAAGAAGCGAACTACGGGAGTATGCTATTTAAAAAATGTAATTTTCGTGTATTTTTCAGACACGCGTTTGTGTTCACTGTAGGGCTAGCTAAAAAGTTGAATGATTTATTTTATTCGCAAAAAGGAAAAGAGTTAATTAACTTATAGTTATTAAATAAAAAAGGAAAAGAGGAAAAGAGTATGAAAAAAAGAGGAACAATTCAAAAGAAATTAATTTTAGTAGTAACACTAGCGTTGGTATTAGCAATGGGGTTAACTGCTTGCGGAAAGAAATCTTCAGATGGAGATTCAAAATCAACAGCAAGAACATTACAAGAGATAAAGGATAGCAAAGAAGTTGTGATTGGTGTATTCTCAGATAAGAAACCATTTGGATATGTAGATGAGAATGGAACATATCAAGGTTATGATGTTTATTTTGGAAACCGAATTGCCGAAGACCTTGGCGTTACAGTAAAATATGTTCCTGTAGAAGCAGCAAGTCGTGTAGAATATCTACGTTCTGCAAAAGTGGATATCATTCTTGCTAACTTTACAGTAAATGAAGAACGTGCGAAACAAGTAGATTTTGCTCTTCCTTATATGAAAGTTGCATTAGGAATTGTTTCACCAGATAGTGCACTTATTACAGACCCAGAACAGTTAAATGGAAAAACTTTGATTGTTAGTAAAGGAACAACTGCTGAAACATATTTTTCAGAGAATTACCCAGATATTAAACTTCTAAAATTCGACCAATATAGTGAGGCATATAATGCTTTATTAGACGGAAGAGGAGATGCATTATCAACAGATAATACAGAAGTACTTGCTTGGGCACTTGAAAATGCAGGATATTCTGTTGGTGTAGATGCACTTGGAAATCAAGACACAATTGCTGCAGCAGTACAAAAAGGGAATACAGAATTACTTAATTGGATTGATGATGAGATTCGTTCTTTAGCAGACGAGAATTTCTTCCATAAAGCTTATGAAGAAACATTAGCACCAGTTTATGGTGATGCAGCAGACCCAGATAGCTTGGTAGTAGAGGGTGGACAGGTAGAATAAATCTTATTTGTAAATATTAAAAATGGGTACTTGAAAAAATCAAGTACCCATTGTATAATCAAATTAGAAAGGTTATCGGAATTGAATTTCCGATTGCCCTCAGTACAAAATGTTATTTATTAAAATAGCATCCTATCGGGCTGAAGTGAACCCCATTTGTTAGACACAAAAGTCTAATGAAAGGGGTTTATTTTTATGGGTAAAAAAATATATAGCACAGAACTAAAGCTTGAAATTGTTCAACGTTATCTACAGGGTAACATAGGAGTCGCACAGTTAGCA
>NZ_JAVBNS010000002.1:0-2842 GCF_031551385.1 Anaerosporobacter sp. | reverse complement strand
TCTCAGTTGGTGATTATGTAACAATGTATTGCTTGGATTCGGATAGTCAGGTATCGCTTGAGATTGTTGGTATATTCAGCGGAACAGAAGGAATGGGAAATAATGCGCTTTCAATTTCTGATTTACCTGCGAACCAAGGATTTGTTGATTATGATACGATGTTTGAAAACTTCGGTAGAGAATTGGACGGCTATAATGAAATTGATATCTATGTGGAAGACCCTGAGGGTATTCATAATGTTTATAATGAGATTAAAAACCTTTCGGCATTAAAGAATAAGACACTTGCACTATCAATTAACACAGAAGATTATAATACGATTTCAAATCCACTTGAACATCTAAAGGAAATGGTTCAAACACTTCTTATCCTTATTGTATGTGTTAGTATTATTATACTTACTCTTTTACTGATGATATGGACAAGAGGGCGTAAACGTGAAATCGGGATACTGCTTTCAATTGGAGAGAGTAGAAGAAGCATCATGACGCAATTTTTTGCTGAAGTAATGATGATTGGACTATTTGCATTTGGTGCGTCTATTTGTTTAAGTAATGCAATTTCAGGTATAGCAAGTGAATTTCTAATTGCACAGGTGGATTCCTCGGTTGAGAATTTGAAGCTTGTTATTTCTGTCCAACAGGTATTGCCTGTATATATTAGTAGTTGTGTGATAATACTGCTATCTGTAGTTGTAGCATCATGGAGTGTACTACGATTAAATCCAAGAGATATATTTGCAAAAATGAGTTAGGAGGAACTAGTGATGGTTGTTGAAATAGTTAATGTTAAATATTCATATGAAAAAGGGAAAAATATATTAAAGGGTATCAATGCACAAATGGAAGCTGGCAAAGTATATGCGATATTAGGTTCTTCAGGATGTGGCAAAACGACATTATTATCGTTGCTTGGAGGTTTAGATATCCCTTCCTCAGGGAAAATACGATTTCACGAAAAAGACATTACAGAGAAGGGATTAGAGGCACATAGGAAGAATAATGTTGCATTTATTTTTCAGAATTATAATTTAATTGATTATATGACGCCAGTTGAAAATATTCAGCTTACCTCTAAAAAAGATGCATTGCCATTCTTAGAAAAAGTAGGGCTTACAAAAGAAGAATCGAAAAGAAATGTTTTAAAACTTTCTGGTGGACAGCAACAGCGTGTTGCAATTGCGCGAGCCCTAGCGTCAGAAGCATCTGTTATTCTTGCTGATGAACCAACAGGCAATCTTGACGAAGATACAGCAGCGAATATGATTCGTATATTAAAAGATAGCGCTCATGAGATGAATAAATGCGTTGTTGTCGTAACACATTCCAATGAACTGGCAAGACAAGCAGATGTTGTTTTCAGGCTTCAGAAGGGGGAACTTCGTGTTATGGAGGGGTGAAGTTTTGAGAGAATAAATTTAGTTGTTGGATTTGTAATAATATGATAAAATCATAGTATATAGACATAATGGTTGCGAGATGTTATATATTTTGCTAAAGTAAGAGCAGGAATATACATATCCGTAATTGAATATCGTTTAATAAAAAGCATGAAGAACACTTGTTCTAAATGCTTTTTTGTGTTAATATGGATATAATTAGAATTAGAGCATAGAATTAAAGTCCATCCAGAGAGGATAGAGTTGAAAGAAAATGATTGAGAATAATACAAATGAATTGCTTATAAACTTAGATAATCTACATACAACAGAATTAGGAATAGAACGAATTAAAAGAAATCTTTCATTAGATGTAGAAGACGTCGTTAACTGGTGTAGAGAAAAAATACAGGACTCAAACGCTTCAATAACGAGAAGGGGAAAGAACTGGTACATTAATATAAATTATTGCGAGATAACAGTAAATGCTTATAGTTATACGATTATTACAGCGCATAAGAAAGGTATGGTTAGTTAAAGTGAAAATGAAAAAATATATAACAATGAGTATTTTACTCGTACTAGTAATGTGCATCTTATCTGCATGTAGTTCAAAAGAAAGCAATGGCGTGGATAAAAACATTAAAGAGCAAACCGAAGAATTACTAACGAATAATGAAATATATGGGAGAATACAAGATGAAAAAAGTACACAAGAGATAAAGACAGAAGCAAAACGTCAAGAGAATGAGCATATAGAACCAGAAGATATAACTGTGGATTACACAGAAGAGTTTCAATCAATGGAAGGGTGTGCAGTTATTTTTGATGAATCAAAGAATGCATATATGTTTTATAATGAGGAAGCATGTAAAACGGAGGTATCGCCATGCTCTACATTTAAGATTGCTTCTACTTTAATCGGGTTACATAATCAAGTTATCACATCAGAGGAAAGTAAGATGGGGTATAACGGAATGGAGTATCCTGTTGATTCGTGGAATGCAGATCTGAATCTGAGGGATGCATTTCAGAATTCATGTGTTTGGTATTTTAGAAAAATAATAGATGAAGTGGGAAAAGAAGAAGTTAAGGAAGAATTGCTTGCATTAAATTACGGAAATTGCGATGTATCTGAATGGAATGGAAGTGGTGTGAATGCATTTCCTCAATTAAATGGATTTTGGTTGAATTCCTCTCTTGAGATATCACCTTGGGTACAAGTAGGCATGTTACGGAATATTATAGATGGAAATATAATCTATACACAAGAGGAAGTAAATATTCTGAAAGATATTATGTTTGTGGAAACAAAAGATGTAGGTAAAATATATGGAAAGACAGGTACGGGTAGTAATCATGATGCATGGTTTGTTGGATTTGTGGAGAAGGAAGAGTCATATATTTATTTTGCTGTATATTTGAAAGATGATGATTCTGATGAGGTAAATGGAACAATGGCA